>JAGQVX010000215.1 GCA_020437755.1 Flavobacteriales bacterium | reverse complement strand
ATCCCATCCGAGACCATAACCTGCAAAGGTCTTACTCGGGTAGTTGCTGGCCGACCAACTACTGATCGAATTAGGGGTGTGTACGGTCCACATTTCACGGGTTCGTTGTTCCGACCAAAACTGGACGGAGTCCAGCGTGCCATTGCCCAGCTGAAGTTTGATCCACTGGGCAATTTCACTTACACAACTGTTTATGGATCCTGCCGGACCAATATTATCCCAATTTACCCAATCAATGGCGTGGTTTACACCGTTTCGATCGTTGTGGGGAGAGGATACGTTGGAATCACGGGTAAAAGCTCCTATGGAGGTGTTGGATGTATTCATTCCCAGCGGATCGAAAAAACGGACTTTGATAAATTCATCCCACGTCATCCCACTTACTTCGCTGACGATTTGTCCGGCAGCTAAAAACATGATGTTCTGATAACCGAAATGTTCCCTGAATCCATAAACGGGCTCCAGGTATTTCGCACGCGTAATTACTTCCTCACGCGAGTAGTTGGATCCGTACCACAACAAGTCGCCGCTGAAAGTGGCCAATCCCGAACGGTGACACAGCAAGTCGCGAATAGTCATGTTCATCGTTACATAAGGATCGTACAGTTCGAAGTAGGGAAGGTGATCCTTTACCTTGTCTTCCCAGGTGATTTTACCTTCGTCAACCAGCACCGCCAGTGCCGCGGCGGTGAATGCCTTGGTGTTCGAAGCGATTGCAAACAAGGTGTGATCATCAACGGGGAGCTGATTGTCAACATTGCGCACTCCGTAGCCTTTCGAGAGTATTACTTCGCCATCTTTGACAATGGCCACGGCCATACCGGGAATATTCCACGCTACGCGAGATGCTTCAATGTACTTGTCAATGTTCTTGATTTGCTTAGTCTGAGCATCAGCCCACAATGAAACGACGGTTAGGAACAGTATAAAAAGGATGCGGATTTTCATTGTACCAGATTTGAGAGGATTGATTTGGCTTCAAATGTAGCAGAATCATTTCGGTCGAGCCGCAACTTGGTCTGCTCAGTAAAAAACCTCATTGCATACCCATATCAAACTCATCGTTAGGAGATGTATCTTTGAGCCATGGATTTGAAAGTTGGCGACCGCGTGCGGTTCTTAAATGATGTGGGTGAGGCAGAGGTGCTGTTTATCAGAGACAAGCATACGGCTATTGTGCGTGATGAGACGGGTTTCGATTACGAATACCCGCTTGCTGAATTGCTCAAGGTGAGCGATCGCTCCGCTGAATATGATGCCTACGACACCGTGGAGCCTAGCTACCGCGAAATTCTTGATAGGAATATTGATTCAGAGGCTGTGAAGCGGGCACAGGATGACTTCAAATTGAAGTACAAGAATAAGGACGCAACCAATCTGAAGCGCAAAGGCGAAATGATGGAGGTTGACCTTCACATTCATGAACTGGTTGATTCAGAGCGCGGGCTTTCAAACGGCGAAATCGTTGAAATTCAGATGGAGCATTTCGAACGTATGATGCGCGTGGCAGAGGAGAAGAAAATCTCCCGTGTCATCTTTATTCATGGCGTGGGTCAAGGGGTGTTGCGCAACGAGATTCGCCAAAGTCTGGAAATGTACTACCCCGAAGCTTCATTCCACGATGCCGATCACCGCGAATACGGCTATGGAGCCACGGAAGTGCGCATTCGTTTTGGTGGAAACCGCTAACCGGAATAGGATAGGAAGAAACGCCCAACCACCAACGGCCTTACGATGGTGATTTAATTACCGACCCGGATCATTATATGGGCGGCTGTCTTTTCGCTCAAGGCGAATGTCGATGTTGCTTTGCAATTCCCACTTACCCTTCTTAAGCTTGTAGCTGTCGAATGACAAATCGGGACCATACATAGCGTACACCCCAACCATAGCCGGATCGCCGGGGGCGAGGTGGTCAAACACAATGCTCTTCATATCAGAATGGTATTTTACGGATACCATAACATCCGATGAGTACTCCAGCACAACTCGTTTCAAGGTGCTTTTCTCGGCCTTAAACACAGGGGCTCCCATACGAATGCCGTTCTTCTCAAAGCTCAATGCATCGATGACCTTCTTAGTGGTGAAGCGGTCGTTGCCGTCCCATCCGAGCATGACGTAGTAATCTACTTTCTTGCGCTTTTTGACGGGGATGATTTCGTAGTACAGACAGCCAAACCAATTGTCTTCCGCCAGGTAGCGCGATTCGGGCTTGTCGATGGTTCGTTCCTGGTCCAGAAGTTCAGTCCAGTTGTAGGTTTGGGTTTTGGGGTCGGCGGTGAGGATGAAGCAGAAATACTTATGCGTTTCGTTCTCGCGGGCTACATTCCAGTTGAACACACGAAAAGCCTTATCGGGCGAAGTGATCGTGCCCATATTCGTGAGCTTTTTAAAAGGGTACGCAAAGCAGCCCTCTGAATTCAAAACCTCAATGATCAGCAGGCGAAGAGAGTCATTAATAGCAAAGCGCAGGTTGTCATCCCCGGCGGCGAGCATGCGTTGATGCGTGTGCGCTATCGAATCTTCGAGAGCCGACAGGCTCTCCATTTGGGCGGATGCCCCACCCATGAGAAATAAAAGTAGAAGGGATAAAACAGACTTTCGCATGTGATCTATAACGCTATCCCTGAGGAAATATGTTTTCTACAAGTGCATGAATTCCTTCTTGGCCAGCAATTGCTCTTCCGACTCGCGGTGATCAGGATCGTCAACGCAGCAATCTACCGGACAAACAGCAGCACATTGCGGCTCTTCGTGGAAACCCTGGCACTCCGTACACTTGTCGGAAACAATATAGTACACATCCATATCAACAGGATCGTTGTCCGAATCAGCATTCACCTGGCGACCGTCGAGCAGAGTAATTGCTCCGGCAAGTCCCGTTCCATCGGAAAACTTCCATTCCAGTCCGCCTTCATAGATTGCATTATTGGGGCATTCAGGTTCACAAGCTCCGCAATTAATGCATTCATCGGTTATCATTATCGCCATAGCGCTATTGTATTCTTAAGTTCCGTATTAGTTTTGCGCTGCAAATATAACACATCGCTCTTCGACCTTTCATTGAGCTTTGTCACAAATTGTTAAGCAGCACATGTTAAATCAGGAACAGCGAATTCGGGCATTTGTTCAGTTGGGACATCTTATGCAATTGTGGGGGAATAGGCAGGAATGGCCGGGATTTGAGTGCGGACTCACCCGCGAAGAGTATAATGCCGTGCCGGAAATCTTTCCCATTGCGCGTCAATTCAATCCGTGGTTTACGCCCGATAATGTGGAAAAAGCCATGCGTTCATTGGGCGAGAGCATGTCGGAATCCGAACTAATAAAGTGGGTAGGGGAGTACACTTTCGGAAGCCGATCGGTGACTGTTG
>JAGQVX010000214.1 GCA_020437755.1 Flavobacteriales bacterium | reverse complement strand
TAGCGGTTCATGCACAAGGCAAATGTCAAATCCACGCCGATGACGCATCCATTCACGCCGGCATGGAGCGCCTCATTCAAACGTTTGAGCCCCGCTATTTGGAGCATTACCGACAGCTCGACCCAAAATATACCGAAGCCATGTACCGCTCCATTCGGTCGGTAAGCATGCGTGTGGAGCATTTGGACGGCGCGTTCAAGCTCAGTCAGAACAAGCCCGAAACGGACCGACAAGTCATTGCCAATGAGCTCCTTCAGGGCGATTATAACGAGCAGGGCGTGGTGGACTGGATGAAAAAACTCGGAATTATTCCATCCGAATGAACCTTGTGGATGGATGCGTGTACGGGGAGGAAATTCTAATCAACCCGTCATGAAAACACTATTCAAAACCATTTCTGCACTTGTACTCCTCTTAACTTTTCAGCCCGGCACAGCGCAACTCGTGTTTGAGCCCATTACCGGTTTCTCTCCTGTTCCTCCTTTGGTCGAAGACCAGCCCATTGCAGTTCAATCCAATAAGATTCAGGTAGTGTTCGCCCTCGATGTCACCGGCAGCATGGGCAGTTTGATCCACGCCGCCAAGGACAAGATCTGGACCATTTCCAACAGTCTGAAGCAGAGCAATGCCAACCTTTCCGTGGAGATCGGCATTGTGGCCTACCGCGACCGTGGCGATGCCTTTGTGACCAAGATTGTGGATCTCAATTCCAACTTCGACCAGGTATTCAGCGAGCTCAACGCGCTCACAGCCGATGGCGGTGGCGACGAGCCCGAGAGTGTCAATCAGGCATTGCATGACGCCGTTAAGAAAATCAGTTGGGGGCATGCGCCAAATGATTTGCGCACCATTTTCCTCATTGGCGACTGCCCGCCACACATGGACTACCGCAACGACGTGAAGTACCAGAAAAGCTGCGAGGAAGCCCGCCAGAAGGACATTGTCATCAACACCATCCAAATGGGCAACCGCCCCTCCACTGAATCCGTATGGCGCGAAATTGCCGATCTGGCCAACGGCGAGTACAACGCCACCGACATGAACGTCAACCAGGTCGTAATCTCTACCCCATTCGACGAAGAAATCAAGCGCAAGTCGATGGAATTGGAGCAATCGCGCACCTTTTACGGTTCGGCCAGCGAGCAGGAAGAAGCCGCTAAGGACGTGGCCACCCGACTGGAAGTCACCTCCACCATGTCAACCGAAACCGCAGCCCGCCGCGCCGACTACATGATCAACGCCACCGATGACGTTCAGCAATACGGCGAGAACGAACTCATACAAGCCGTGCGCAACGGAAACGTGAACATTGCCGAAGTCGCCGAGGAGGATTTGCCCGCCGAGCTGAAAGACCTTTCAACCGACGAGCGCGTGGAAAAGGTCAATGTGATGGTGAATGAGCGCATCGAACAAGAAAAAGAACTCGAAGAGCTCATCGAAAAGCGCGACCAATACGTGATCACCAACGTGGACGTGAATGCAGCCAGCGGCAGCTTCACCAACACCGTATTGAGCAACCTGGGCACCCAGGCCAAGAAGAAAAACATCACACTCTCCGACAAAGCGAAGTACTAACACGATCAATCAATTCCTAAAAACCCCGGGTTCCGCCACACGGCATTACCCGGGGTTTTGGGTTTTCGGAAGATTCAGATCAAAAACCACATTAATCACTCCCCCCACCCTTTCCCCTGCCGAAAAACAACCTCCCCAACCCCGTACTCTAACAGCCCATTAACGATTTCAGCATTAAGTATTCCTTTTGGAATCTCGAACAAGGAACTCCGATTAACGAATTCAGAATTCAACATTCATTAATCCTTGTTCGGTGTTCAGAATCAACTCTTCCCTAAGCGCCCAGAATAGGCGCAACAAATTAGCCCCGAACAAAGTGCGGGGAAATAATCCCCATCCACATATAAAAGAGCGCTGAAGGTGCGAAACAGTGCGGTTAATTTCAGTTTACGAAAGAGCACTTAGGACATATCTCCTTAACATGGCAACATTGGAACACATACATTCGTCCATTCCACTCTCCCCAAACCGTATCCCTATCCCGAAGGGATATCATATTTATAGAACACCCCCCAAACCAACACCACACGACCCCGACGGGGATCGCATATTCCTCTGGATATTGTCAAGCACGACACATGATCCTATTCGACCCCATCAGGGTCGATGAATTGCTATAACGGTTAATTCTATAGATATTGGACCCCCTTGGGGTCCGTTAAGTGGATGTATTGCCAGGACGTTGAAGTTTCATTTTTGGAACTCCCATGCATGAAACACCGATCAACGAATTCTGAATTCAACATTCGTTAATCCTTGTTCGGTGTTCAAAATCAACTCTTCCCCCAAGCGCCATGAAGGGGCGAAATAAATGGGCGCAATGCGCGGAAAGATCACGGAAAACAATAAACAAAAACAAGAATTTATACATTAGCATAAAGGGTATATGCGTAATAGTTTCTTTTTCAATGAGAATATGCAATTGTGCATATGCGTAAGTTGTGTGCCACTAGAACAAATAAAAAATGAGGAAAATTTTAACCACTTTAATGATCTTTCTTGGATTGATGACTCTAAGAGCCCAAACCTGTGACGAAATCATGGAGGCAGTCAAATCAGAAAATTACGGGACAACATACTATAGCTATAATAGTGATGCTATTTCCAAAGTCACATTTTACGATGTGATGATTGACTATCAGTATTATTACTTTGCGATTGTTTGTTTCAAAAGAGAATACTACGGATGCACAGAATACATTTATCAAGTTAGTTCAAACACAAAAATGTATTATTCCATGAATTATCTGACTAGTGCAGGAGAAGCATTTTGGCAATATATAAAGCCATACAATGAGAATTTAGGATGTGCACCGGACTTCGATTGATCAACCTAAAAATTCAAAGTCAAAAAAAAATAGGAAGAGACCCAAAAATATTGCCCCTGAAATTGTTGGTTATTTAGACGTGAATCGCAATCCGCACGTAATTGATAAAAGGACGGGAAGACAATTAGACCCAAGGAATGTAAGCCACAAAATAGAGAGTTACGACAGACAGGTTATAGGCTGGTTTTTAAATCCAGCAACCAATTTGACAAAACCTAAAAATTGAAACAAAGGATTTCCCCTACATTGCTACGAGTATCCCCCAACGCAACAGGGACTTTCTCCCCTTTCGAGGTTCAACTTTTTGGATTGTACTCACGATTCTATGCACTCGTAAGCAGTGACCACGAGCACACCTCCTAAAGTCGGAACGACGGGTGCGGCCAGTCCGTTGTATGCCCTTCATCGAAAACCCAAGAGCGCGGTTAAGCCCCTTGGCCATTGTCGATTGAAAAGAATACTGACACTTAATATATTGAATTACGAGATAGATAGTATGACA
>JAGQVX010000213.1 GCA_020437755.1 Flavobacteriales bacterium | reverse complement strand
AAGAAGAGCATTACACCCTCGCTGATACCGAATTGGAATACCTCGTGCGCTTCCAGAATACCGGTAACGCCACGGCTCAAACGGTACTCATAAGGGATACCATTGCTCCGGAACTCGACCTTGGTTCGTTTGCCCTCATGGCCAATTCTCACAATGTCATGACGACCATTGATCCTGTGACGCGTGAAATCCAATTCCTTTTCGAGAACATTATGCTGCCCGACAGCACAGCCAATGAGCCCGAAAGCCATGGTTTGGTGTCGTATGTGATAAAGCCGTACGCCGATACGCCGGCTGAAACAGTGGTCGAAAACACAGCATACATCTTCTTCGATACCAATCCGGCAATTGTGACCAACACCACCTGGAACACCATCTATGAGTGTGGTGACGAAGCCAATTTCGACATCTCAGACGAAGTGCTTTGCGCCGAAGAAAACCTCACTGGTGTGGCAACACATGACTTTGTGTATACTTACAACTGGTCGATTGATGGTGAAGAATTCTCCGATGAAGCCGACTGGTCGATGATCATGGACGAGCCAGGAGTATATGCCATCAACTTGATTGGTATGAACCCGCTTTGTACTTCGGAAAACGAAGTGTCTGTAACGGTTAATCCATTGCCTGAAGCCGTCATCACCGAAAACGGTGCAATACTGGTTGCTTCCGAAGGCTCCGCGTGGCAGTGGTTCCTCGATGGAACTCCTTTGGAGGGTGAAACCGGTCAGTCTATTGAAATCATGGATTCCGGAGTGTACACTGTTGAAGTTTTCAACGACAGCGGGTGTTCGACCCTATCGTTGGGTGTTACGGTTACCTCGGTCGACGATATCACCAACCAGGTAGCCGTGCTTTTCCCGAATCCAATGACCGAACGCGCAACGCTTATGCTGAGTGAAGGGGCACATGAAATCCAAATTCTGAATACTCAAGGGCAAATCGTTCGACTAGTTTCGAATCCTAACTCGAAAACTGTTGAGATTGATCGTGGCGACCTTGCAAGTGGTACTTATTACATCAAAATAACAACTACAAATCAATCTGGAGTAACTACAATACCACTAGTTGTGCAATAATTCAGGAAAACCAAAACATTCTAGAAAGCAGCGGGAGAATTACTTCTGCTGCTTTTTATTTATATTTACGTAGCCTTGTTTTCCCAAATGCCAACTATGAACATCTTCAAATCCCTCGTCCCCCTTCTTTTTTCCAGTTGCTTGTCTTTTCATCTGAACGCTCAGATGGCTACCGTCCATCATGAAATATTTGCAGTGGATGGTGTTGCAGGCTACACTACGTATAGGTTATTTGTTGATTTAGAAAATCCAGGGGATATACTTCAATCAGTCTTTGCGGTAGCAGACCATTCATTATTGTTGGGCTCGTCGGAAAATCAAATCTACAATGATGAATTTGGAGCAACAGTTGGTGATGCGCTCAATACTGCATTTTGCCAATTTGTTCCCACCTTGTGCTTTGACTCTTTCGTGTCCATTGGATGGGTTGGTGATAGTAACTATTTAGAAGAAAATATAGATTGCGGGCAAGGCACGGTGGTCATTTCGAGTACTCCTACTTCAACGATAATAAGCGACACATTTGGAACGGAAATTTCTCAGAATCTTGAACTGGAGGATGGAGCCTGGTTCACCACGATGATTTCGGATTGCATCGACAATGGGTATGGAGTGGGACCCAATAATTCTGTGCTGATAGCACAAGTCACGCTTCCATCTGATCAGGATATTGTCTATCGCCTAAACCTCCAAATTGCTCCCAATGGAGATTTTAGTAGTCCACTCTTCATGGTATGGGACGCTCCAACACTAGAAATCGAGGTCAACGGAAATAGTAATGGATTGGTCTATCCGCCTTTATACTGCAGCAATCCCGAGGCATGCAACTATGCCCAAACCAGCGGCGAACCTTCCCTTGAAGTGTGTGATTATTCGTGCTGGACTTGTCAAGATTCTGAAGCTATTAATTACCTGGCGGAAGGTGGCACTTTTCTATGGCCAACGTGCGCATATGAAAATGAGTTTTCCATTTCCATTGAACCAACTGCGGTCCATATAAGTCCGTTCTCTGATGGTATTGATCTAACGGGCTATGTTACCTACAACGTATGGTTAAATTGTCCGGAACACCCGTTTGGTTTGTCCAGTGTGTCCTCTGGCAGTTTGGGTGGATATATTCACACAACTGGATCCTTCTGGCAATCTGATGTTGGTTCCGCCGAGAGTGACGGAATTGATTCAACCCTCTTTGAGCTATATCCATCGTTGATCTATGACAGTTTTGTCACAGTGAATTCCTCCAACTTGCAAGAGTCTGGAGGAGTCGGTATAAATGAGAATCCGGATGATCCATGGACTGATGCCTTCGAGCTAGGTAATGGTATCAATTTGTCATCCGGGGAAGGATGGTTCAATGAAGGAAACACATTCGATGCTATATCCTTGCCAGACGGCCACATACTTTTAGCACAACTTACGTCGGACGGAAATATTTCGGCTTGTTTGACTGTAGAAATTCTTGATATTAACGATTCTAGCTACCCTCCTATTCTTCTGGAATTCTGTGCTGAAAGTATTTCAATATTCGGATGTACAGACAACACTGCTTGTAATTATAACCCTCAAGCATTTGAAGATGACGGTTCTTGTAGTTCAATTTGTTTCGGATGCATTGATCCCAATGCCAATAATTATGACAGTTCTGCAAATTCAGATGATGGGTCGTGTGAATACTGGGGATGTATGGATCCTAATGCCGAAAACTACAGTGCAGAAAACAATATTGACGACGGCAGTTGCATTTATCCGGGTTGTACCATTACTTGGGCCACCAACTTCGATCCAAATGCCAATCAAAATGACGGTTCATGTACTTTTGAACTGGACGGATATGTGTTCTACGATGGCAACCTCACAGGAAACTTCGACGGCCCCGATTTCGGATTGGCCTATCAGAACGTAACTCTTACTCCGGGCGACATCACCGTCATTACCGATGAAAATGGTTACTACAACTTTGGCGTGCTGCCGTCAGGAACCTACGAAGTATCTGTTGCAGAAAACGAGATCTTCCCTATCCAAACTACGCCGCTGACTTATACCGTCGATGATACTGCTCTTGAAAACACTGAGGATTTCAACTTCGGATTTGCCGACGACGATGCTTACTTCGCTATCTGTGTGGATTTCTATCCGTTCGTTAGTGGTTATCCCTGCAATTTCTTCCCGGTAGTACACAACATCTGTTTCCGCAACATGGGTACACAAACTATTGATGGTGTAGTGCAGGTAGATTTTGATCCGCTTTTTGGCGGGTACTATGAAATCACTCCCATCGATAGCGTGGTGGGTAACTCGGTGTACATGAGCTTTGAAAACCTCATGCCCG
>JAGQVX010000212.1 GCA_020437755.1 Flavobacteriales bacterium | reverse complement strand
ATGGAATGCCCATTACGGCCATCGTTCACTTCAAACCCGTGGCTACTCTGCAAATGCCTCAGGAGACCATCACTTCCGAAGGAATCCCAGCCACCCTTCCACCAAAAGGACGGCATGACGCATGTGTCATCCCCAGGGCCGTGCCGATCGTCGAGGCAGTAATGCTTATCCATTTGGCGGATGCCTGCCTTGCCGCACGATTGAGCAAATGGTCATGAACGGTTGAGCCAGACTTTATATTTTAGCAATCAAAGTACGACACATGAAAAAACTAGCGCTGCACTGGCAGGTTATTATCGGACTGATTTTGGGAACCATTTACGCCTGGTGTTCCATTCAATTCGGATTCAATGAGTTTACAACCTACTACGTTAAGCCATTTGGGGACATGTTCATCAACATCCTCAAGCTGGTAGCCGTGCCGCTGGTTTTGTTTTCGATCATTTCGGGTGTTGCCTCGCTCAAAGACATTAAGAAATTGGGGAGTCTCGGACTGAAAACGCTTGTTACTTATGTTGTGACAACTATGATTGCGGTCATTGTGGGGCTCACCCTGGTAAACGTGATCAAGCCCGGGACCCATCAAAGTGAAGAAGTGCGGATGCGCAATCGCATTGCCTACGAAATATGGCGCGATGACAACCAAATCGAAAAAGTCGATGAGTTGTGTCTGAGCTGCGACCCGGCGAATGCCGCGCTGGTTGCGGAAATTCGCAATACTCCTCACGACGACAGCGCTGAAAACGAATGGGTTAAAGACAAAATTGCCAAAGCGGAAGCAGAAAAGAAAACACAAAAAGAAGTAGGCCCGCTCAAAGCCCTGATCGATGTAGTGCCTACCAATATCTTCAAAGCATTGGCCGACAGCACCATGCTACAGGTCATCTTCTTCGCCGTGTTTTTTGGGATCGTTCTGGTGTCGCTTCCTAAAGAAAAGCGCGACCCGGTTTTTAATCTTGTCGACGGCCTCAATGAAGTCTTTGTCCGCATGATTATGGTGGTCATGAAAGCCATGCCTGTATTCGTATTTGCCTTGATGGCCGGACAAATCGTAAAGGCTGCCGGAACCGATCCGGCTCGTTTTTTCGAATTGCTTGATTTCCTGGGGGTTTATTCAGTTACCGTAGTCATCGGTCTGCTGTTTATGATTTTCATTTTCTACCCAACGCTGGTGAGTTTGCTGGTGCGCAAAATCAAGTACATGTTCTTCATGCGAGGCATGCGCGATGCGCAAATTACGGCGTTTAGTACTTCATCTTCCGTGGCTACACTTCCCGTTACCATGGACTGTGTGAAGAACAAAATTGGGGTTTCGGAGTCAACTACCAGTTTTGTTTTGCCCATCGGAGCCACGGTCAATATGGATGGAACGAGTCTGTACCAAGCTGTTGCCGTTGTTGCCCTGGCACAGTTTCATATGGTGGATTTGTCCATTTCTCAGCAGCTCGTAATTATACTTACTGCTACCATCGCCAGTATTGGAGCCGCAGCCATTCCAAGCGCCGGACTCGTGCTGATGATCATTGTATTGGAAAGCGTGGGAATGAATCCGATGTGGATTGGGATCATCTTCCCTATCGACCGCATCCTGGATATGTGTCGCACCGTTGTGAACGTGACCGGTGATGGCGCCGTTTCCAGCATCATTGCCAACAGCCAAGGGGAATTTGACGATCAACCTACGGCTACTTAGGCATATATGGAATTCATTTTTCCGGCATTCGCCAAATGGTTTTTCACGTCAAAATGGTGGACAACAATTTTGGGTTTTAAACGTTTTAGTGACCGATATTCTGTCTAATTTCGGTACCCATTATTGTGACGCCTCATGAAGAAGTTTCTAAAGATTACAGGCATTGTCCTGTTGGTCATTCTGGCCATATTGATCGCTCTCCCCTTTTTGTTTAAAGATAAAATTGCGGAACAAATCCGTGTTGTAGCCAATGAATCGCTCAACGCAACGCTCGACTTCAACGATTTGTCCATATCGCTGTTTTCCAATTTTCCGCATGCAACGGTAACCTTGGAAGGTCTTACCATTGACGGAGCCGGAAATTTCGAATCTGTTCGTCTGGCCGAATTGGGTTCCGTCTCCGCAACCGTAAACATTATGAGTCTGCTGGGAGAAACCATGCAAATTGAATCGGTTTCGATTGCCAATGGAAAGCTCGATGTGCGCGTACTTGAAGATGGGTCGGCCAACTATGACATTGCCAAAGCCGATGATACAGAAACACCGGAACCTGCGACCGAAGAGGAAGAAGGTGGTGCTTTTGCATTGGAACTTCAGTCCTATGAATTGGTGAATCTCGATATTGAGTATTCCGATGCCACACTTCCCATGACTGCGAGTATCAAAACGCTGAATCACTCAGGATCGGGAGATTTCACGGCCAGTAAAACCTTGTTGGAGACGAAAACCTCGATGGCTCGTTTGGACGTTGAATACGACAAGGTGAAGTACATACGGAAGGCGGTGGTAGATATGATTGTCAATCTCGACCTGGATCTGGAAAACATGCACTTTGTATTTGCACAAAATGAAGTGGGCATTAACGATCTCAAACTAGGCATTGATGGTAGCCTTGACATGCCGGGCGACGATATGGCTATGGATATCACTTTCGGAGCCAAGGACGCCAATTTTAAAAGTCTACTATCCCTTGTTCCCGCCGAATTCGCAACAGATCTCAAAGGCGTTGAAGCCGCGGGAACTATGAGCTTCAACGGTTTTGTGAAAGGGGGCATGAGTGAAACGTCGATGCCGGGCTACGGTATTGACATCAAGGTAAAGGACGGTCGCTTCAATTACCCCGATCTTCCCAAGTCGGTTGAAAACATTCAGGTTGACATGATGGTAGATGCTTCCGACGGCAACAACTTTGATGCAACCGTTGTCGACATCAAGCGCTTTTATATGGAAATGGCCGACAATCCCGTTGACTTGCGCTTGCGCTTAACTACCCCTGAAAGTGATCCCAATATCGATTGCAGCGTACAGGCCAAGGTGATTCTCGACAATCTCGCCGATGTCATTCCGCTTGAAGAGGGCGAAACCATTTCCGGGTCGATCAATGCCGATTTGGCGTTGAAGGGTCGCATGAGCACCATCGAGCAGGAGAAATATGAAGAATTTGACGCCGCCGGACAAGTAATTCTTCAGCAGGTGGCCTTCCGCAGCAGTGCCTTCATGTATCCTATGGATGTTGATGTTGCCTATTTGGAATTTACTCCAAAAGCACTCAAGCTCAATCAATTTGAGGGTCGCATTGGTCAAAGTGATCTTCAGGCACAAGGCCAAATGGATAATTACCTCGCTTTTGCCTTACGCGATGAGTTGTTGCATGGAAACTTCTCCATGACCTCTTCCCTACTCGACCTCAACGAATTAATGGGTCCGGAAACCGAAGG
>JAGQVX010000211.1 GCA_020437755.1 Flavobacteriales bacterium | reverse complement strand
AAAAACATAGACAATGTGGAGATTGCGGATCCACTTGAAATTCCAATCGGTCAGGGAATTGTTGGCACAGTGGCTCTCACAGGCATTCCTGAAATTGTGGTTGATTGCTCTGCTGATCCCAGGTATATCGTTGATGACGCAGCCCGCTTATCGGAGATTTGCATTCCGATTGTTTATGAAGATCAGGTAATAGGGATCATTGATTCAGAGCATCCGGAGAGGGGCTTTTACACGACATGGCATTTGGAAGTACTGGAGAGTATAGCCGCCATTTCAGCGACGAAGATTGTTAAAACACTGGTAGAAGAGGAAAACACAGTCCTCGCCCGATTTTTTGAAGAAAGTCCAACTCCCATGTTGCGTCTAACTTCAGACGGGACAGTGATCAGTGCAAACAAATCGGCTGAACCATTAATTTCTATTTGGCAGGGGGATAATGGCAATGTTATCAATCCATCTATACTTCTTGAAGCGCGGCGTGCGATGGAGTTGGGGCAGGATCAGGAAAAAGAAATAGAGTTTGGGGATAGGATATTGGCTTTGCGCTTTGTTCCGATTTCCGAGCGTGGGTATGTGAATTTATACTCGACAGACGTAACGGAGATTCGTCAAGCCCAGCGGGAAGCTGAAAGGGCAAATCGGGCCAAGGATAACTTTTTATCGGTGATGAGCCATGAGATTCGTACTCCGCTCAATGCGATTCTTGGCATTACAGCATTACTGCAGGATACCCCGTTGAATGCGGAGCAAGAAGATTTCCTGCGCACTCTCGATTTTTCCGGGCGGAATTTGCTCGAAATCGTGAATGACATTCTGGATCTCGAAAAAATACTAGCCGGAAAGGTCGTTGTGCAGCGCATTCCATTTGATTTGGCGAGAACCCTGTCGCAACTGGAGCGCACGTTCACGTACAAGTCGGGAGCTAATAATAATGATATTGAATTTCTCATTGAACCTGATGTACCCTCAATCGTTGTGGGTGACGAATATAAACTTGTACAGGTTCTTGGGAACCTTCTGAGCAATTCTAATAAATTCACAAAAGGTGGAAAAATAGAGCTCAAAGTAGCCTTGCTACAATCGTCAAATGAAGGATACGAAATCCTCTTTTGCATAGAGGATACGGGAATTGGGATAGCACGAGATAAAGTATCGCGCATATTTCAGCCTTTTGAACAAGCTGAATATTCCACTACTCGACAATACGGTGGAACTGGCTTAGGGCTGACCATTGTAAAGCGACTTTTGGATTTTATGGGGGGCTCATTGTTGCTGGAAAGCGAGCCCGGCGTGGGGACACGAATTGAAGTACGGCTTCGTTTTGACCGATCCGGAGTTGACTTTGAGGAAGAAGTCGGCTCACCTTCCGACCTTGAACAACTGGTAGGAAGGAGCATCCTGGTTGTAGATGACAACCCCATTAATTTAATGATTGCTGAGCAATTTCTTATGCGTTGGGAAATGGTTGTACACAAGGCTGATGACGGGAACAGGGCTGTTGAGGCAGTTCTTAAGCATGAGCCGGAAATTGTACTAATGGACTTGCAAATGCCTCATTGCGACGGTTTTGAAGCTACGCGAAAGATACGTTCAATGAGTGACGCGTTCCAAAATCTGCCTATTGTGGCACTTTCAGCAGATGTTGTGCAGAGCACAAGAGAGGAGGCACTGCGTGCTGGTATGGACGACATCATCACCAAGCCATTCAATCCGGAAAAACTGCAGCGTTTGCTTGTAGAATTACTTGGAAAACGGTCTTGACCCAGAAATCAAATCACTTACTTTTTCCTGAAAAATATCCGAATGGGAACTCCGTGGAAATTGAAATGCTCACGGATTTTATTCTCCAAAAACCGCTTATAGGGGTCTTTGATGTATTGAGGGAGATTACAGAAAAATGCGAAAGCCGGTGATTTAGACGGAAGTTGAGTGATGTACTTAATTTTGACATACTTACCCTTGTATGCCGGCGGTGGTCTATTTTCAATTTCCTCAAGGATTAATTCATTGAGTGTACTTGTTGAGACCTTCCTGATTTTGTTTTGATAAACCTCAAGTGCAAGTTCAAGCGTTTTGAGAATACGTTGCTTGGTGATGTTGGAGGTAAAGATTACCGGAACATCGGTAAACGGGCTGATTCTCTCTCGAATTTGTTTAAGGATTTTATCATGCGTATGGGTATCTTTTTCTACGAGATCCCATTTATTAACGGCAAGAACAATCCCTTTTTTCGATTTTACGATTTGATAGAAGATGGAAAGGTCTTGTTTACCAATATCGTCTGACCCATCAATCAGGAGTATACAGACATCACAACTTTCTATTGCTTTGATTGTACGGATGGTACTATAGAACTCCAGATTGTCATCGATCCTCGACTTTTTTCTCAATCCGGCTGTATCTGTAATAATGAAATCAAAGCCAAAGGCGGTGTAGTGCGTATCAACGCTATCGCGTGTTGTACCCGCTTCATCCGTAACTATGTTCCTATTCTGATCTAGGATGGTATTGATGAACGTTGATTTGCCCACGTTCGGCTTACCCACCACCGCGATTTTAGGTACCTCGTTTTCTTCACTTTCTTCGGTATCGGGGAGTACCTCGATGATTTTATCGAGAAGTTCACCGGTACCGTAACCATTGGCAGCGCTTATGGGATAGATGACATCAGAGAGTCCAAAAGCAAAGAATTCAGATGTGCCGAATTCTTTGTTGGCGGTATCTACTTTATTGGACGCTACAAGGACTTGTTTTCCTCTTTTGCGAAGGATATCTGCAATTACTTCATCATGATCGGTGATGCCGGTTTCGACATCGACAACAAAAAGGATGAGGTCAGCTTCTTCGATTGAGATCAGTACCTGGTTTCGGATAGCTTCTTCGAATTTATCTTCGGAGTTATTGACGAAGCCACCGGTATCGATGACGTTAAATTCACGACCGATCCACTCGGCCTTTCCGTATTTACGATCGCGAGTAACGCCAGGTACGGGGTGAATAATGGCATCTTTCGACTCAGTGAGTCGATTAAAGAGGGTAGATTTTCCGACGTTGGGGCGACCAACAATTGCAACGAGGCTACTCACGCTAATGTGGATTGGGTAAATAACAAAAAAGCCCCTGTAGAGGGGCTTTTAAAAAAGAGGCGACGACATACTCTCCCGGAATTAACCAGTACCATCTGCGCAGGTGGGCTTAACTTCTCTGTTCGGAATGGGAAGAGGTGAACCCCACCGCCTTAGTCACCAAAAAGGGGTGATATATTGATAGAGTTTATTTTGAATAAGCTTTCGAGTAATTAGTATCGCTCAGCTTTGACATTACTGCCTTTACACTTGCGACCTATCAACGTCATCGTCTATAACGTCTCTCAATGAAGTCTAATCTTGAGGTGAGTTTCGTACTTAGATGCTTTCAGTGCTTATCTCATCCATACATAGCTACTCTGCGCTGCAGCTGGCGCCACAACAGATACACCAGAGGTATGTCCAACTCGGTCCTCTCGTACTAGAGTCAGGTCCTCTCAAACTTCAAACGCCCACAACAGATAGGGACCGAACTG
>JAGQVX010000210.1 GCA_020437755.1 Flavobacteriales bacterium | reverse complement strand
ACGTTTACGGCCGTTGGTTTAGAAGAAGGTTCTTACAATTTATTGGTCATCGATGCGCAGGGCTGCGAAGTAGATACCATTGCTGTTATTGAGCCGAATGTTGGCTGTTTCTTCATTTCTACGGCAGCGACGCCAAATGGAGATGGTGTGAACGATGAATGGATTGTTGGAGGTCTCGAATACTATCCTAGTGCTATTGTACAGGTGTACAATCGATGGGGACAACAATTGTATGAATCACGTGGAACGTACGTTCCTTGGGATTGCACCTACAATGGTCGAACAGTGGCGACAGGAGATTATTACTATGTTATAGACTTTGCTGATGATACCGAGCCCATTACGGGTACGGTGACCATTAGATACTGATGTGGAAGTGGAACGGTTGGGATGAGATGGTGCTGGAATGAAATTGACTAAATTTGACGAATTCAATACCTCGCTGAATGATTAAAAGGTTACTCTTTGTCTTGTTATCGGTTGTATGTAGTGAGGCAGTTATTGCCCAGGTTACCGGATACGAGCTCGTTCCCGTTGTGGCTCATACAGGGGACTATGGCGATGGTGTTGACCTTTCAGGTTATGTAACGTGGCACCTATTTGTCACACTAACCAATCCTACCGATCACGTCTCGGCTATTTTCGGACTGGAACAAGGAGCTACTCCTGGTTTGCCGGACGGTAATGACATTATATGGGAATTCGATTGTAACTTGTTTCAACACGAGTTAGCCGGGCCCAATGTCAATGACAACAATTGCAATTTTTGGGTATTCCTGCCTAGCATGGAATTCGATTCTTTCTGGACAATTGACGCGTGTTCTGCTTGCGACAATATTGATGTTCAACAAGCTTTTACACTTCCCGTATCAGGTATCATTTCTACTTTCGAAGGCCCTGTGAACGGTGATTATTTCGATGGCGGAAACGTTTTCGTGGATGATGGTGCCATCTTCACTCTGAATACAAATGGCTATGGAGTGGCCGGAGACGACCTTAAAGTTAAAGTTGCTCAACTGACCACTTGCGGTGGTTTTCATCTGGAGTTCTTTGTCAATGTTTTTGTTCAAGGAAATGGCAATAATCAAGTTCCGACTCAAATTATCGTCGATGCCCAAAACCCTTGCGATGCCAACCCGGTTGATCCCGATTTCGATGTGACGGTGCCTCTGAACTGCTTCGGTGAAGTTGCAACCGTTGAATTGGCCGGTGGAGGTAATGGCGGAATGACCTACGAATTGTATGATGACAACGACGACTCAGTAATCCTCACTCAGGACTCAAACGTATTTGACGCTATTGGCGCCGGTTGTTATTATGTCGCACTTACAGATTCGATAGGGTGTACCGATACTTCTGAAGTGTTCTGTTTTGTCGAACCGCCTTTGCTGGAAATGACGGCCACTTTAGAAGAGGATGTCTTGTGCTTCGGAGACAACACGGGTGAAATTTGTGTGGAAGTAACGGGAGGTACACCCGGATATGAAATCACCGACTGTACCGGAGTTACTATGAATCAGGACGGATGTTTCCAGGGGCTCTCATGCGGACTTTGCACGATACAAGTGTTTGACGCTAATCAATGTCAGGTTACCGCAGATATCCAGGTGAGCTGTCCCGCACAAATGGTCCTCAACTTGCAGTCTACCAACGTATTGTGCAACGGGGCCTGCGATGGAACCATTACAGGAACAGTTGATGGAGGAACCGGAACGAGTACTATAATCGTACTGATGGATGGGAATTCTTTTATGGACTTTCCTGATCAAACTATGCCCTTCAATTTAGACTTACCCGACCTCTGTCCGGCCGTATACTCCATTTCAGTTGAGGATAGTCAGGGATGCACGCTTTCAGAAGATATAGAGATCTTTGAACCGCAAGTGCTCGAAGCGGTCTTAGCCATTCAGGATGCTTCATGCCCGGGTGTTTGCGACGGAACTGTTAATGGAGGCATTCAGGGAGGTTCATTGCCCTACAATGTAGAGGTAACAGACGTTGATGGAAATGTGGTTGACGAAAGTGCCTTGTGTGCGGGAGACTACACTTTCAGCATAATCGATGCGAATGCGTGCTCCTGGAGTGA
Organism: Flavobacteriales bacterium; assembly: GCA_020437755.1. Classification (GTDB taxonomy): domain Bacteria; phylum Bacteroidota; class Bacteroidia; order Flavobacteriales_D; family Sanyastnellaceae; genus JADFAK01. Next base: position 1,555 of record JAGQVX010000210.1, on the reverse strand, counting down.
AGACTTCTCAATCACCGAACCGGATCCAATTTCTTACGACGTTGCAACGGCGGATGCTACATGTTTCGATTCATGCAACGGAACCGTTTTGGTCAACAACCTCCAGGGCGGCGATGGTGTATTCACGCTTACGTTGGATGGAGCAGGTGTAGAAATAGATAATGGGGTAGACAGCTTGGGTTGGCTTTCTGTATGCGCGGGAGCTCATACGCTTCAAATTGCTTACAACAACGGAGCTTGCGTGGAAACGGTCAGCGACATTTCGATCGCTGAGCCTGAAGAGCTCCTCATCAACCTTGAGAGTACCGATCTTACGTGTACAGGCTACGATGATGGAACGATCTCCATTACCTGTGCCGGAGGCACCGGAACGGTATGGGTACTTCAACCCGATACAATGCTTTGTCCGGCTGTATTGGACTCGCTTGCTCCCGGAGTGTACAATATTCTTATAGAAGACTTTTTGGGATGCCAGTCTTCAGCGCAGTCGATTGTTGGTGAGCCTCCACTTTTCGTGGGCGGACTTTCTGATATTTCGCATGTGACGTGCGGTGGCGCATGTGATGGAACAATGGATTATACCGTAGGTGGTGGAACACCGGACTACACCATCACATTAAACAATCTACTGATCGATGGTCCTCAAACAGATTTGTGTGGGGGAGATTATAACCTGTTGATTACCGATGCTTCCGGTTGTGAGATTTCGGAAAACTTCACCATTGAAGAGCCTGATCCGGTGGACATCATTATTGCTCCGAACAATGCTACGTGTACAGGTATGAACGATGGCGTGGCAGCCGTAGTTCCCATCGGTGGAACAGGACCACTAGAGCTTTTCTTTGAGCCGGATGACTTAAATCTTGCCGAACTCTTTGCAGGAGAATATCCTGTTACCGCCGTCGATTCACTCGGCTGTTTCGACCAGGACACCATCTACATCGGACTGGATTACATCACCGATATGGAGCTGTTTGTGTGGTGAACCCCTGAAACATGTTGGGACGAAAACGACGGTACTGCAACGATTGCAGTTGTAGGTGGATTTGAACCGATTAGCTTCTTCTGGAATGATCCTATGCAGCAGCAAACGGCAACAGCCATTGGCCTGGAAGCCGATGAATGGTATTCAGTGATCATTGTTGATTCGCTGGGTTGTACCCTTGATACAGCGGTATTTGTAGACCACAATGCGGGTTGCTTCTTTATCAGCACAGCTGTTACTCCTAATGGTGATGGGGTCAATGATACATGGACTCTCGGTGGATTTGAATATTTCCCGGATGTGGTGGTTCAGGTTTACAACCGATGGGGTCAGGTACTTTATGAATCAAGGGGTTATTCAGTTCCGTGGGATGGAAGATATAACGGAAAGAAATTGCCCGTTGCAGATTACTACTATATTATTACTTACAGTAAGACCGAGGCACCCCTTACTGGAACCGTAACGATCAAATACTAAATTGATGATAAAGCATTTTGTACGACTCGCAGGACTAGCTACTCTACTGATGTTAGGTACTTCGGATCTCACCGCGCAACAATTGCATAGAAG
>JAGQVX010000020.1 GCA_020437755.1 Flavobacteriales bacterium | reverse complement strand
TAGGTGTACCACTGAGCGAAATGTCGTCGATTGCAAAGGAAGGATCGGTACCCACACCATCGTCATTATTCACCCAGCGAATTCCCAGTTGAACATTAGGGTTATCAGCAGCTTCCTCGGGCAGTGTCACTGTAAGTTCCGACCACAGTCCCTGATTGGTACCATTGCAAGGGCCACCGCAACAGGTGGTTTTGGGTAAATCCTGAAGCACCAGCCAGCCCGATCCGGTATTGTACTGAAGCACGGCGTTATCGGTAATCCCGTTCCCGCCTTCCAGGTAGGAGAACGTCACTTCGATATTCTCATAGCCGGTACAGTCGATGACAGGAGATTGGGCTCGTTTATCAGTCGTTGAGCAATCAATAAACCCACACAACCCGGCCGCACCGGAGTCGTAATAGGAAGCCCCTTGATCGGCCGGAATCTGAATGAGAATAGCATCGATAAAGACATTTCCCACGTGTAGAGAGCGATCGTTTCCACATGAAGAACCGCACTCTCCCGGTGCATTGCCATTTTCCATTGCACTTACGTAGAAAGTATTGGATGCTGTTTGATTAGAACCTGAATTGGCAAGAGTCCATGCTCCGTTGGTTCCTGAATAAGAAGAGACAACCTGCCCCTGATTACACCCCGTCCCGAAGTCCTCTGTCCAGAACACTTCTTGAGCGTACAAAGCAGTGCCCAGCCACAAGGCACAAAGAGTAAATAGCACACGCATGTTTTCAGCAATTTGGTATGGCGTAAGTTACGATTTATCTACTGAAAGAGAATATTGGATCAAAAAAAAGCGGATCGTTGATCCGCTTTTTTGAATATTTCTCAATCGCATTATACGACACCCTGGTCGAGCATTGCGTTGGCAACTTTAACAAATCCGGCAACGTTGGCGCCTTTTACGTAGTTCACGTAATCGCCTTCTTTTCCGTATTTGCAGCATTGCTCATGAATGTCTACCATGATATTGTGCAGCTTCTCGTCTACTTCCATACGCGTCCAAGACATGCGCAGTGAGTTTTGCGACATCTCCAATCCTGAAGTAGCCACACCACCAGCGTTTGAAGCCTTGCCCGGAGAGTACAGAATCTTAGCTGCGAGGAATTTCTCAATTGCTTCGGGAGTTGAAGGCATATTGGCACCTTCCGCTACGCAAATACAGCCATTGTTCAACAATACATCTGCTTCTTGTTCATTGAGCTCGTTTTGTGTAGCACATGGCAAAGCCACATCTACTTTCACTTCCCATGGGCGCTTACCTTCGTGGAAAGACGATCCCGGAAACTGATCAACGTACTCTGAAATACGTCCGCGACGGTTATTTTTCAAATCCATCACCCATGCCAGTTTATCGGCATCAATTCCAGCAGGATCATAGATATAACCTTTCGAGTCTGACAAGGTTACCACTTTAGCACCGTACTGAGTAGCCTTTTCGCAAGCATACTGTGCTACGTTTCCTGAACCGGAAACAGCAACTACTTTACCTGCAAATGAGTCATTGCGAGTAGCAAGCATCTCCTTAGCGAAGTACACGGTTCCGTATCCGGTAGCTTCCGGACGGATGAGTGAACCACCCCATTCACGACCTTTACCGGTGAGTACACCTGTAAACTCGTTGCGAAGGCGCTTGTACTGACCAAACATGTAGCCGATTTCACGACCACCTACACCGATATCACCGGCAGGCACGTCAGTATCCGGACCAATATGCTTTGAGAGCTCGGTCATGAAGCTTTGGCAGAAGCGCATCACTTCACGGTCGCTTTTTCCTTTCGGATCGAAATCCGAACCTCCTTTACCACCACCCATTGGGAGCGTAGTAAGTGAGTTCTTAAATACCTGTTCAAACCCGAGGAACTTGAGGATGCTCAGGTTCACAGAAGGGTGGAATCGCAATCCGCCCTTGTATGGGCCGATAGCTGAGTTGAACTCCACGCGGTAACCGCGATTTACCTGGATTTCACCGTTATCATCGGTCCATGGAACACGGAACATGATGGTTCTTTCCGGCTCTACCATACGCTCGAGGAGCTTGGCATTGTCGTACTTCGGATTATCCTGCAAAAATGGAATGATCGCCTCAGCTACTTCCTGAACCGCTTGAAGAAATTCCGGTTCGTGGGGATTTTGGGCCTTAACCCGGCCCATGAATTCATCGATCCGGGCCTGGAATGTAGTCTCCATACTATTGAGTTACAGTAAAAATAATTGGCGGCAAATTTAGATAAATGTTTCAATAGCATAACCCCAAAATGCGCATTACCGTAAAACCTTACAACACAACGTCAAAAACCTGCGATTGTCCGCGTATTCTTCCTAATTTTGCACGCTTTATGAGCAGCATACGTCAAGAAAAAATCAACAGTCTGATCAAGCGCGAACTGGCTCAGATCTTTCAGCAGGAAAGCAGAGGCTTGTTTCAGGGCGCCTTTATTACGGTTACCACCGTGAGGGTATCCCCCGATCTCGGCAACTGTAAAGTGTACCTTTCATTTATGGCGGTGGCCGATAAGGAGGCCGCTTTGGACATGGTTAAAGATCAAAGCTGGAAGATTCGACAACAACTGGGATCTAAAGTGGGCAAACAACTACGCAAGATTCCGGAACTGGCTTTCTTTATTGATGATTCTTTGGACTACTATGATGAAATAGACCGTCTGCTCAAGAAATAGACGCATGCATTACGATCCAATAAAACGCACTCTGGGTGAATTTTTCAACCAAACACCCGCCCTGAGAAAAGTCTTCTACAAACTCCTCGACTTGCTGTTGCTGCGTGCTTGGCACGTGCATCGCGAATTGAAAAAATGGAGAAAGACGGCTCCGGAAAAAGCCCATATCCTGGATGCCGGCGCCGGATTTGGTCAGTATACTTATTATATGAGTCGCTGGAGCGAAAAAAGCTGCATTCTGGCAATTGACGTTAAAGACGAGCAGGTAGCTGATTGCAACAATTTCTTTCACGCCATTGGCAAGGAGAATGTGCTTTTCAAAGTAGATGATCTGGTTACATTCTGCAAACCTGATGCCTTCGACCTCATCTTGTGTGTGGATGTTATGGAGCACATTGAAGAAGATGTTCAAGTGCTCACCAACTATTACAACAGTTTGAAAAAAGGCGGCATGGTGCTCATAAGCACGCCTTCCGATCAGGGTGGTTCCGATGTACATGATGACGATGCATCTTCATTCATCGAAGAGCATGTGCGCGATGGATATGGAATGCAGGAAATCAAGCAAAAGCTTAAAACAGCCGGTTTCAACAAGGTGAAATGCCACTACCAGTATGGTGCGCCGGGAAAAATATCCTGGAAACTATCCATGAAATGGCCCATGAAGATGTTGAGTTTTTCAAAAGCTTTTCTCCTTATTCTTCCGTTCTACTACCTCATCTTTTACCCCATAGCTTACGTTCTCAACTTTATGGACAGCCATTCAGCACACGACACGGGCACAGGGTTGATTGTGTTGGCATGGAAGCAGTAGTCCATTCGGAAAGGCTGATTATCTTTGAGCGATTCCTCAAATGATAGCTCAGATCGAATTCCGTTGAATATCCCAGCATTTATAGCCCGGAAGTACTTCTTTTCCAGGAAGTCACGAAACATCATCAATTTCATTTCGATGATCTCGATGTTTGTTGTGGCCGCTGTTACCGCCGCAATGATCATCGTATTGAGCGCTTTCAACGGTATCGAGAACCTCGTAAGTGACCTCTTCAGCTCGTTTGATGCAGAAATCACCATTGTTCCTGCCAGCGGCAAAACCATTGATACCGACAGTATTGATATTACCCTGATACAAAACGTTCCCGGAGTGGCCATGGTTTCAGAAATCGTGGAAGGTGATGTATGGATTAACTATGGCGACCAAAACACTGTAGCCACCATCAAAGGCGTAGATCCCAACTATGCCGAAATGAGTACTATTGACACCATGATGTACACCGGCGAGTTCCGGCTCATGGAAGGAGATTTGAATTACTGTGTGGTAGGCAGGGGAATCCGAAGTGAATTGGGGCTGCGTTTTAAAGAAGGTGAGTATCCCGTAATTCATATTCACGCTCCTATCCGGGGTAAGAAACTAAAAAAAGACAAGGAGAAATCCTTCAATTCAGCTCCCATCATGGTTGGCGGAGTGTATTCGGTGAATGCCGACCTGGACGTAAAATATCTGCTTGCCGGAATTGGATTCTGCAAAGATTTATTTGGATATGACCATGAGGTCAGCGCGTTTGAGGTGAGTATTGGCCCCGAAGCCGATGCCGATGAAGTTGCCGATGGTTTAAGACAAACATTGGGTTTGACAGTTGAAGTGCACACGCGCTACGATAAGAACATGATCATTTATCAGACCAACGCATCCGAAAAATGGGCCACCTTTCTCATTTTGTTGTTCATTTTGATCATCGCAGCCTTCAACATTGTGGCCTCTCTTACCATGCTCATAATTGAAAAGAAGCGCGACATTTTCATTCTCCAAAGTATGGGTGCCACCCGCACCGCAATCAATCGCATTTTCATTCTGGATAGTGTCTTTATTTATTTCATTGGAGCCCTGGTAGGAATCGGGTTGGGAGTGCTCTTGTGCGTCCTGCAGCAACAATTTGGTTTGATCAGACTCGAAGGAGCCATGATTCCGTATTACCCGGTGGCCGTTGAATGGGGTGATTTACTCAACGTTACCTTCTCGGTAATGGCAGTGGGAATCTTGTTCTCCATCGTATTGGTGCGTTACCTCGTTAAGCGGTTCGTAAGTGCCTAGCCAATTAGATAAACAGCATAGGTGTAATTCACAGATGTCTAGCGGAAAAAAGAAGACACCTCAGGTCACGATATAGTCCCCGAATTCAGCCGCAATCGCGTCCAACTTTGCCACAATTTCCGGGGCATCCATAAAGGTAACCAGGTCCATACGGTGCGCTTTGAAGTCGGGTATGCCTTTGAAGTAATTCGCATAGTGGCGACGCATTTCCACTACTCCCAGTCGCTCTCCTTTCCATTTTACTGACATCAGCAAATGTTGTTTGGCGGCTGCCGCCCGCTCTGCAATCGTGGGCTTTTCAAGATGCTGTCCTGTACGCATAAAGTGCTTAATCTCCCTGAACACCCACGGATTGCCAATCGACGCCCTTCCAATCATAACACCATCCACGCCATAGCGCTGGCCGTATTCCACAGCTTTCTCAGGTGAGTCAATGTCGCCATTGCCAAAAACAGGGATTTTCATCCGTGGATTGTTCTTCACGTCGCCAATCAAACTCCAATCAGCTTCTCCCTTATACATCTGCTTGCGCGTTCGTCCGTGAATGGATATGGCTTGAATTCCCACATCCTGCAGCCGTTCGGCCACGTCTACAATGTAGCGGGTATTGTCGTCCCAACCCAATCGGGTCTTCACTGTCACCGGCAAATTGGTGCTTTTCACGATCTCGGCCGTCATTTTCACCATCAGGGGTATGTCCTGCAATATCCCGGCGCCGGCGCCTTTACAGGCAACTTTCTTTACCGGACAACCATAGTTGATATCCAGAATATCGGGCCTGGAGGCTTCAATGATTTCCGCGCTTTGCTTCATGGAGTCAATCTCACTCCCAAAAATCTGAATTCCCACAGGCCTCTCCGCCTCGTATATGTCTAGCTTCATGACGCTTTTGGCAGCATCACGGATCAGACCTTCGGAAGAAATAAACTCCGTAAACATTAAATCCGCTCCGTGTTCCTTGCAGAGGGCCCGGAAAGGTGGATCGCTCACATCCTCCATTGGAGCGAGCAATAGCGGAAAATCCGGCAGTTCTATGTTTGCAATTTTTACCACGTGCGAATAAGTGCCATATTTGGAGTGCAAAATTACAAATTCGAGTCGCTTCATGAATCGCACAGCTCAAGCTCTTTCGACTCCCCTTCTCCGACTGCTTTTCTTTATTGTGGCTTTTGTCGTCATGACCGGAATTTCGGCCGGATTGGCAACCCTTGTGAGCGAATGGATTCTCGGCACGCCGGGGCCCGATGTCATGAATATGAACCTTGAAAGCCTCACCCCTGTTGACATCAAATCACTGCGATTGTCTCAGTCGATTAATCAGCTATTTGGATTCCTTGGGGCAGCGGTCCTATATGTGCTGCTCTTTGGCTCTGAGTCAGTGAACGGCTTCATGTTGCGTCCTTCCCGCTGGATTCTCCTTGCTCCTTTGGTGCTTTTGGTTAGTATGCCCCTACTGGAGTTGACAATCACCTGGAACGAACAAATGATACCGGAAAATAGCTGGCTGGCCGAGCAGTTGAAGCCTCTTCAAGAACTCACCGACAACCTTACCTTGATCATGATGCGCGGTGAAGGCAAGGGGCTGTTGATCAGTAATTTGGTGTTGTTTGCGTTAATACCTGCGGTTTGTGAAGAGGTTGCTTTTCGAGGCATTATTCAATCGCAAAGTGTCAAACTATTTGGTAATATCCATGTCGGAATTTGGGTTTCCGCGGCCATTTTCAGTGCCATACACATGCAGTTTTATGGCTTCATCCCCCGCATGCTGCTAGGAGCTGTATTCGGTTATCTGGTGGTTTATTCCGGATCGTTGTGGTCGGCAATTGTGGCGCACTTTCTCAACAATGCCTTGGCTGTGTTTGCCGTGTACATGAATCAATCGCTTGAACCCCTTGAGGGTGGTCTGGAAGAGCATGTTGCAACGTGGCCTTATGCCCTGTTGTCTTTGGCAATGGTAGTCGTTTTGTTGTCATGGATGCGTCGTGCCGGTCCATGGTCAGCCATTCGGCAAATGGTACTCACAGATACGAAGCCTCACCACATATAGCTTGCGCAAGCTCCATATCTTCGCGAGTGGTAAGCTTAAAATTCAATCGATTTCCCTCCACCAGATGAAGCCGGATATCCATGTGCTCCACTACTGAGGCATCATCAGTAAACGATTTCCTGTATTCCTGATTGTAAGCGTCTTTGATCAACTTGGCGTCAAAACACTGTGGGGTTTGCACAATGCGATACAACTCCCGGTTGACGGGTTCACTGAATATCCCTTCAAATTGACGAAGAGAGTCAAACACCGGCACAACAGGAATAGCCGTTCCATGCGCCCGTGCCCCGCCAAAACAGCGGTCGAGTGTTTCCCCCGACACAAATGGACGCACTGCATCGTGAATGGCCACAACGCTCACGTCGCCCTGAATGGCACGAATCCCATTTTGCACCGACTCATAACGCGTCCTTCCGCCGGCTACAACCTGTCCATTGAATTCAAAGTGGTAACGTTTACATAATTCTTCAAAGAACTCTATGTACTCCGGATGAATCACCACGATGAATTCCAATCCGGCATGGTAATCAGCAAAACGCTTTAGGGTATGGAATATCACGGGCAATCCCCGCAATTCCAAAAACTGCTTGGGCATGTCGGCTTGCATGCGATCGCCCACTCCACCGGCTACAATAATGACTACATCTTTCACGATTCAATGATACGAAAAACGGAGGCCAATGCCTCCGTTTCTGCCTCAAATCCGCATTACAAAGCGGCATCGAGGAAATGTGTAATTCGCAATTACTTGTTGGCCTCGAACCGACGGCTAACTTCGTCCCAGTTGACTACGTTCCAGAATGCTGAAATATAGTCGGGACGGCGGTTCTGGTAGTTCAGGTAGTACGCATGTTCCCATACATCAAGTCCCAAAACAGGAGTACCTCCACAGCCGATTCCGGGCATCATGGGGTTATCTTGATTTGCCGAAGAGCATACCTCAACCTTACCACCGGCATGCACACAAAGCCACGCCCATCCTGAACCGAAACGAGTGGCTGCAGCTTTGGCGAATGCCTCCTTAAAAGCATCAAAACTGCCGTAAGCATCATTGATAGCGGAAGCCAATGCCCCTGAAGGAGCGCCACCGCCATTGGGAGACATAACTTCCCAAAACAGACAGTGATTGTAGTAACCGCCACCGTTGTTTCGAAGAGCACCGTTGTTCATGTCCATTCCCTTCAGGATGTCTTCAATCGACTTTCCTTCGAGGTCGGTTCCTGCAATAGCTGCATTCAGATTGTTGGTGTATCCCGCGTGGTGTTTTCCGTGATGGATTTCCATCGTGCGGGTATCTATGTGAGGTTCCAACGCATTTGCCGCATAAGGCAATGCTGGTAATTCAAAAGCCATATAATAGGTTTTTAGGGTTAATTGTAATATTCATTTCAAAGATAGTTCAAATCAAAAAGCCTACTGCGCATGTCCTTCCATTTCGGTCAAAGTTAGGCCCGCGGCGAAAAACCGCTTATAATCGCGGATCACCTCCAGCGCCTTGTCAAACTCCGGATCATCGGCCAGAACTACATAGTAGTAGGCATTGTCGTCAAAAATATTCTTGGCAATCTGCGCTTTGATGCGGATCTCCAATACTTCCCGAGAGTGTTTGTACTCCTCTTCGCGAAAGGGAATTCCAGCGTCTACAGCGAAGTCGGTAAATGCTTTCATGTCGGCATTGGAAAGCCTGAATTCCTTGTCGAATTGCTTGAAATCGGCATACGCCAAAAGGGATTCGCGATGCTGATCGGTGAAATTGAAGCCGAACTCACGTACCACACCTGAATACACTACTTCTGACAAATATGCAGAAGAACCCAACGTGTCCAAGGGGACAAACACATCGGGCACAATGCCTCCACCTCCGTACACCGTGCGCCCACCGGGAGTAGTGTACTTGAGGGAATCCGCCACATGAATGGAATCACGATGCATGAGTTCCCCGCTTTCATAGCGTTGGGCGTAGTCATCGTCATACTCAATTCCATCGCCGTAAGGCTTTTGAATACACCTGCCCGTAGGCGTATAATACCGTGCCACTGTGAGTCGAATAGCCGACTCGTCGGAGAACGGTTTTTCGTTTTGCACCAATCCTTTGCCAAACGACCGCCGTCCCACAATAATGGAACGATCGTGATCTTGCAACGCTCCGGCTACCACTTCACTAGCCGATGCCGACCCCTGATCGATAAGAATCACCAAATCCATATCGCGGTACTTGCCGTTGCGCGATGAGAGCATGCGTTCTTCACCCGACTTCCGTCCTTTGGTATAAACAATCAACTCATTGCGTTCCAAAAACTCCTCTACCATGCGTGTCGCAGGTTCCAGGTATCCCCCGCCGTTACCCCTTAAGTCCAGTATAACTTTGCTGGCTCCTTGATCCCGAAGAGCGTCAACCGCTTCTACGAATTCTTCGTACGTATGTCGGGCAAAGCGCACAATTTTCACGTAGCCAATGTCATCCGAAACGGTAAAATCGGCTATTACACTATAAATAGGTATGGGCTCTCGGGTTAGATCATACTCGAGTAATTTGGACTTGCCCGTGCGTTCAACCGACAAATGCACCACCGAACCCGCTTCCCCTTTCAGTAGTTCCATAACACGCTCATTGTTGAGGTCTTCACCCGAAATCTCTTCACCTTCCACCTTCACGATTCTGTCGCCCGGCTGAATCCCGGCGCGGAACGACGGTCCGCCTTCCAGTGCACTGACGACCATCAGGGTATCCCGCTGAATCATGAACTCCACACCAATTCCCTCAAAATTACCTTCCATACGTTCATGCACCGACCGATACTCATCGGCCGATATGTAGTAAGAATGCGGATCTAGCTCCTCTAAAACGGTCTCAATAGCGTGCTCAATGATCTCGTCCTTCTTCACCTCATCCACATAGTAATCATCGATGTATTCGATGACATTCACCAACTTATTGGCTCCCTGAGTTTGGGAATGGTCAAACACCACCAACGGACCATCGTTCAGGTTGGTGCCGATGTACACGCCCAGAACCAAGATGATGGCAAACATAACCGGCTGAAATACGGAAGATTTCATACTACTCATTTAATGGTATAACAACACAAGCGCTCAAGGGTTCTCCATGCGAACCACTTCAACACCCGCCTCTCGTAAAAAGTCCAGTCCGGAGTTATCCTTGTACTCGTTCAGGTACACCAATCGCCTGATGCCGGCCTGATGGATGAGTTTACTGCAATCTTTACAGGGAGACAATGTAATATAGAGGGTTGAATTGCGGGCACTATTGTGACTCTTGGCAACTTTCATAATCGCATTTGCCTCGGCATGCAGCACGCACCAATGGGTAGCTCCATCACAATCTTCACATTCATTTGGGAAGCCACTGGGCGTGCCATTGTAGCCATCGGAAATGATCATTCCTTCTTTCACCAGAATAGCACCCACTTTCTTTCGCTGACAGTGACTGAGCTCCGCCCATTCTACCGCCATTTTTAGGTACGCCCGATCATAGCGCATTTGCTTTACCGGATCATCGTACTTTACAAATCCCTCCGTCATAGGACCACAAAATTAACATCTCGCGGGCAAGGCTCCACGCTAATTCTCTTAAAGTGTGTTATCAAATAGAAAATTCAGGTCAGCACCCGCCTCAACCTCACGTGCTTCCTTACCCTGTTCGAACAGACGCATGCGGTGTTGGCCGGTGAGTGTGGCTTGTCCATTTCTGACCCAGATACAGCTTCCTTCGCGCAAACCAACAACCGGCGTGGCATTAAAAGCATGGAATTCCCGAATCCGCGTTTCGCGTGTTTCTCCCATGTGAGTGCTCCCGGGATCAGGATCCAGGTAATGAGGATTGATATTGAAAGGCACAAGGCCAAATGTGATGAATGATGGAGGATACATAATCGGCATATCGTTGGTGGTCATCATCGACAGCCCGGTGACGTTGGAACCGGCACTCGTTCCCATGTATGGCAATCCGCTTCTTACTCTGGTTGGCAAAGCGTCCATATATCCCCGATTATATAATTCCGTGACAAGCACAAATGTGTTGCCCCCTCCGGTGAAAATCCCATCACACCAATCGAGCGCCGCATGGGCAGTATCAAACTCATGCGCTCCTCTTAAACCTTTGCCCAGTGACTTGAAAAATGAGCGCGCCACCTCGGTATAATCGTCGTGTGACATCCCATCGGGACGAGCGAAAGGAATGAATAACACATTTGCCGAATGGCTGAAATGATCCATAATAATATCCCTTGCATATTCAAGGTACCCCATACCGTGAACTTTGGACGTGGAGGCGATGAGCAAAGAGAGTTGCGTGTTAACAGGCATACGTGCAAGTAGATTGTTTGCACGAAGATGACCATTTTCGTTGGAACACCTGCTGATCCTGTTACTTTTGCCGGAAAACCACCTCGTCAACTTAGGTCCCTGGTTGGGCACAAGACGGAATACTCGGAATCGAAAACCAGACTTTTAGTTGGCGGGAAAGACAACAGAAACATGAAGATCTACACGCGCAAGGGAGACGAAGGCAAGACCGGATTGATAGGTGGAACACGAGTTGGAAAGGATGAAATCCGCATACACGCCTATGGCACTGTAGACGAACTGAACTCTTGGATTGGAATGATTCGGGATCATGAAGCTGCGAAGGCTTTTGAGGAAATCCTTTTGGAGATTCAGAACAGTTTGTTTACCATAGGCAGTCATCTGGCCAGCGACGCTTCAAAATCGCGCATGACCTTGCCCGAAATTACGGACGACATCGTATTACGATTGGAACGGGCCATTGATGAGATGGAAGAACAATTGGAACCTATGAGAAATTTTGTACTTCCCGGAGGACACCTGGCAGTTTCAAGTGCTCATGTGGCACGTTGTGTTTGTCGCAGGGCAGAGCGGCTTGTAGTTGAAATGGCACATGAATTTGAAGTGGAAATACTCGTTTTAAAGTACCTAAATCGCCTCAGCGACTACCTTTTCGTGCTTTCCCGACTGCTTACCAAGGTGACAAATGCACGTGAAATTCCCTGGATTCCAAAATAGGCTATTTCTATCACACTGATTATCAATATGTTGAAACTTTTTTCGAAATATAAGTTTCTGAAATTGACTGAGATAACAAAAAGTATATTTTTGCGTACTATTTTTTTAGAAGGACTAAATTATTAGGAAATGTATTGGACACTGGAACTTGCTTCATATCTGGAAGACGCCCCATGGCCAGCAACCAAGGATGAGTTGATTGACTTCGCTATGCGAACAGGAGCCCCTTTGGAAGTGGTTGAGAATCTTCAACAAATAGAGGATGAGGGCGAACAATACGAAAGCATTGAAGAGATATGGCCGGATTATCCGACCAAGGAAGACTTCTTCTTTAACGAAGACGAATACTGACGATCTCTCACTAATATTCGGAATACAGGGTGAACTTTTGGTTCACCCTTTTTTTTGCTCGTAGCTCTGTGGTAATCGCCTTCATTTCATCATATGCTCCTTGTTGAGGAGGTATGGAATGAGATTCCTGGTCTTCAGAGTTCCCTACCGATAAAATATGAACCATGGTGATCGAACTGAATGGCACTTCGCTACGGCTGAAGTTCCTGCTCTGCAAGACATTGAGGAAATACTTGCTGAGCAGCTCGGATAAGCGCTAGTTGTTCCGGAATTGATGGCTGCAGTTGACGGTAGGAAATGCCCAGTTTCCGAAGGCATAGTTCATCTCTTAACCCATTCACAACTCCGTCCACCATATCCAATGTATGGACATAGTCATTGTAGGAGACGTGTTCGTCAAATGTAAACATGATGACCGCGCTGCCAGGCATTCGTCGGAAGGAACCGAAGGTTTGAAGCGCAAAGGCCGTGTCATTGTCTGTTTCCCCCCTCAAGCGATCTTCATCAAGCGCACGCCTCACCGGAAAGTTGACAAGCGGAATTTCCTCGCTCCATACACCTCCGTTGGTATAAAACAATCGGAGGATATGTCGGATGCTATCCTCCTTCATAGGCGAACCTTCAACGAGGTAATTTCCGGCTTCATTAAGTTGGATTTCTAACACATTTTGATCGGGAATGCGGGCTGCCTCTCCATCCTGGGACGGCAGTATTTTCAGGATTCCCTTGTCGGATGAGATGGTAGTCACAAGCAGGAAGAATACAAGCAGGAGAAAAGCAATGTCGGCCATACTTCCGGCATTGAGGGAGGGCATTTTGGTTTTCATGATTATACGGTTTAATACAATCATAAAACCCACAATACCAGAACATTATTGAAAGAAAACACCAAAAACCAAGCAACGGATAGGGATAAAAAGGCATCGGTAGTGTGCAGAAAACCAACGGTGTTAAAAAAGAAATAGGGACTGCGCTCAGTCCCTATTCCACTTAACATTAAACTAAAACTACCATTACAATTAGTACATTGTAAACTATGAAAATTTGCCTTATTTGTAGGGATTAGAGGCCCTACAGATGACACAAATATAAGGATATTTTCGGTTACCGGTCAAGTTCCGGACCCATTTTCCAAAATCCTAGTAATCCTATTCGCTTTTGGAGAGCTCACGCATGGCGATTCGCCAGGTGTGTCGGCTGCGTTGTTCAACCAGTATTTCATTGCCTTGAGTGAGGCTGTCGGCAATTTTCTTGTCGTAATGGCGAATGGTCAGCAACTTGAGACCTTCATTGTACCTCACTGAAAATGACCCCGACAACAACTCCATGAGTTGCTGGCGACGAGCAGGTTGATTATCAACTACGATCGAAAAGCTAAGCGCCGAATTCTGCATGAGGTTAATTTTCATACCACAATCAGAAATGGCCTGGAAAATCTCGCTCAGACTCTGTTCCACTATGAATGAAAAGTCTTTGGGTGAAATGGAAATCAACACCTGATCGGCTTTGAAGATGTACGAGGGCACTTCAGGCACACAGGTGGCTCCATCGCGAATAGACGTGCCGGGATCTTCGGGATGAAGGAACGACTTTACATATAAAGGAATATTCTTGTTTTGAAGAGGCTTGATGGTTTTGGGGTGAATCACCGATGCCCCATAGTAGCTAAGCTCGATGGTTTCTCTGTATGACACCTCTTCCAACTTAATCGTATTGTTGAACCACTTGGGATCGGCATTCAGCATTCCGGGAACATCCTTCCAAATGGTCACATCCTCTGCGTCGCACAGATAGGCCAGGATGGCCGCCGAAAAATCGGAACCTTCCCGACCCAGGGTTGTGGTATTGCCCAAAGCGCTGCGACCAATAAACCCTTGAGTCACGAGCATATCGGTATCACCTTCGTTTAGGTGATGGTGCATGATATCGGCATTGGCCGATGATCGTGTCCAATTCACATCGGCATTCTGATGCTTCTGATCCGTTACAATCACATTGCGTACATCCAGCCACTCCGATCTGAATCCGGATGATTTCAGGAAGCCCTCAATGATGGATGTGGAAACCAGTTCCCCTATCGACACGATTCGGTCATAGTCCATCCCGTAGTCGGATGCCACCGGCAAGCTCAAGAGCTGATCCAACTCTTCCATAAATCCATCAATCCGCGACTGCACATCCTGACTTAGTCCGCCGAGCTCATGAATAATCTCGCTGTGGTAGTGTCTGAACTCGGCAACCACCGAATCATAAGGCGATCCATTGCGATGGGCTTCAACGGCTTTCTCCAATAGATTAGTCATCTTGCCCATTGCGCTCACCACGATTATGATCTTCGTGTGTTCAAACTTCCTCAGAATATCAACTATGTTTCTAACCGCATCGGCACTTTTCACCGAGGCTCCACCAAACTTGAAAACCTTCATATACTCGCGTATCTCGTTAATGACTCACCTGTTAGTCTGCAATTCACCCATTCCGAATCCAAATGGGCATGGAGGGACTCATAGAACCTGATAGCCGGTTCATTCCAATCAAGCACCTGCCACTCCAGTCGGGCCATTCCAACATTGGCGCTGAATGTAGCAACCTCTTTGAACAATGCACCTCCAAGGCCCTTTCCACGAAATTCCTCTTTGACGACAAGATCTTCCAAATACAAGCAACGCCCTTTCCAGGTGCTGTACTTGGGGTAACACAACGCCAAACCCACCACTTCTTCAGCGACTTCTGCCACCCACAGCAAGTAGGCAGGCGCATTACCAAATCCATCTTGCTCCAGTTGTTCTATAGTCAAAGTCACCTCATTTGGACATTTCTCATAAATGGCCAACTCCCGGATCAGATCGAGTACAGCTTGCAGGTCGGTTATTTTGCCCCGGCGGATTTGAAATTCGAATGCTTCAGACATGACGACACAAGTATAAGAGGATACTGCTGTTTAAAATTCCGTTCATAGTATTCGTTATGAACACCCCACTTTTCGCAGCGGCCACGGTATATTTGAGATGTGAACTACATTGACCTCCTCTTGATCATTCCCATAGCATTGGGAGCCTGGAAAGGATTCCGGAAGGGGTTGGTTATTGAAGTGTTTTCACTACTTGCGCTGTTTGCCGGTATTTACCTTGCCATCCACTTTTCCGACTATATCGCAAACCTGCTCACCGACCATGTGCAGTTGAAATCCGAGTATATTCCTATCGCTGCCTTTCTGCTCACCTTCGTTGCGGTGTTGATTGGGGTTCATTTTCTCGGAAAGATGATTCATTCGCTGGTGAAGATGGCAGCATTGGAGCTGTTCAATAAAATATTTGGCGCCATCTTCGCTGCACTCAAAGGATTGTTGATACTGTGCATCGTGCTGCTTTGCTTCAAAGCACTTAATACCCGATTTGGCCTTGTGCCAGAAAAACTCCTTGAAGAATCGCTGTTGTTTGAACCTTTGAGTTCTCTGCCTCTGGTCATCCTCCCGGCCATTGAGGATTCTCCGTGGTACGGAAAGTTTGAAGAGTGGAAAAACGATCAGCTGGAGGTTCGCTGACCGGCATTGAAGTACTTGCTCATGCGTTCGAACAATTGTTCGGGCGAAAAAGGCTTGCTTACGTAGTCATTCATACCCGCCTCCAATGCCTTCTTCCTCACTTCAATAAGTGCAGAAGCGGTAACCGCGATAATGGGCAGTTCATCCACGGAATAACCCGGAATTTGTCTGATTTTACGCGAAGCCGTGTAACCATCCATCACGGGCATCTGCAAATCCATCAGTACCAGGTCGTATTGTCTGGCCTGAATCATTTCAATGGCTTCCAGGCCGTTTCTGGCAATATCGCACGTGGCGCCCCACATATTCAGGAACTTCCGAACCAATATTTGGTTGACCTCGTTGTCTTCAGTGATCAGCACATGGTAACCAATGAGCTTTCCCTCCATTTCTTCCGGAGATTTCCGGTCGGAACCCGTGCCTTCAGATAGATGAAAGTTGATTTCAAAGAAAAAATTCGATCCGAAACCCGGCTGACTCTCCACTTGCAATTGAGAGCCCTGGAGCTCAAGCAAGCTTTTGGTAATGGTAAGACCGAGTCCTGTTCCTCCAAACTGCCGGGTGGTGCTGGAGCTTGCTTGAGTAAACAAGTCGAATATGCTATTGAGCTTTTCCTTGGGAATCCCGATTCCCGTGTCCTGTATGGAAAAATGCAAACGAACATCCGTATCCTCGAGTTTCAATACCCGCACGGCAAGTATCACCTCACCGTGATACGTGAATTTAATGGCGTTGCTGATGAGATTGTTGAGGATTTGAGCCAAACGAGTGCTGTCCCCCCGAACTTTTGCAGGGCATTCAGGATCCAGTTTTAGCCGAAGCTGAATCCCTTTATTGTCGGCTCGGAACTTGAGGGTTTCGAGTGTTTGATGCATCAACTGGTGCAGGTCAAACACGGTCTCCTCCAATTCAATTTTTCCGGCTTCGATTTTAGAGAAATCGAGGATATCATTGATGATATGCAGCAGATTCTCAGCAGAGAATTTCAGCGTATTTAAATCTGTGATCTGCTCAGGCTTGGGGTTTCTCGCCAGCAGCAAATGTGTCATGCCGATCACAGCGTTCATGGGAGTTCGCAGTTCATGGCTCATGGTGGAGAGAAAAAGCTCCTTAGCCTGCGCTGCTTGTTCGGCACGTGCTTTTTGAATGCGCAGTTGTTGCTCCATTTCCTTACGGGCACTTATATCGCGCATGACTCCATCATATAAGGCATGGCCGTTGCGATCGAGCGACTTAGTAGCGGAAATCCAGCCCCAAAAAACAGTGCCGTCTTTTTTCTTGAGCAAGACTTCTTCGTTCCTTATAAAGCCGTCTTCATCAAGTTTTCGCTGCAATTCTTTGCGCAAATCGGGTTGCACATAGAGTTCGGAAGTATGAATATGCGACGCATCTTCAAAAGATTCATACCCCAGCATATCCAAAAAAGCCTGATTGGTGTGGACCAGTCGGCCATCTTCCGTTGATCGGTAAAGCCCTTCCCGAAGGTTGTGGTATAGGGCTTTGAGCAGCTCGGCCTCCCTAACATTTTCAGGATCCAGCTGTTCTACCTCAATGTGCATCATGCATATACCATCCTCAGTATCAAGAGGAACACGATAAGCTACACAGGGTATAGAAGTACCCATACTGGTGATAACATTGACACGCAGACTACCCTGGGTAGAGCCGTTTTTCCATTTGGCGAATGCCTCCACAAATTCATCCCCGCCTAGAATGCTTGTCACGGGAAGCCCCAGGCATTGCTCCGGTTCATGCTGAACCAACTGAGCAAACTTCCCGGAACACCAAATGACATTGCCCTCCTTGTTGATTGCAAACAACATGGTTGAACTGCCAAGCCCTTCGATAATCTGTTTATAGGGAAGCTCCATAAATTGCTACGATGACCACACTTCTTTGAGCCTTTGGATACGCCCGGTGAGTTTTTCCAGACTGGCATCATACTCGAATTGCTCCGTAATGGGCTCACGCACACTAAAATAGAATTTAATTTTGGGTTCCGTACCTGAAGGTCGCGCAGTTACGACCGAACCATTGGCAGTTTCAAACTGGAGCACGTTCGAAGCGGGCAATTCAATAGGTGTTACATGTCCGGTGACCAAATTTCGCTCTTCGCCTTTTTGATAATCGCGGGCCAGAATAACCGGACTTCCATCCAACTCACGGGGCGTTTCACTGCGCAGACGGGTCATCATAGCAGCAATTTCTTCTTTGCCTGAAATTCCCTTTTTCGTGATCGAAACCAGATCCTCCTGAAAATGGCCAAATGACTTATAAATGTGCATCAAAACGTCAAACAATGTTTGGCCTTTGGAACGTGCCCAGGCCGCCATTTCGCAAAACAACGCCGCAGAACACACGGCATCCTTATCGCGCACAAAGTCGCCAATGAGGTAGCCATAACTCTCTTCTCCACCGGTGATAAATTCTTCCTTACCTTCCAGATCAGCAATCAGTCCGGCGATGTACTTGAAGCCCGTCAATGTATCATAGGTCTTCGTTCCGAAATCACTCGAAATGCGACGAATCAACTCGGTGGTGACAATGGTTTTGGCAATAAACTGCTTGCCGTTGAGGCGCCCTTGTTCATGCCACTTGATGAGGTGATAGAAGACCAACAAGCTCCCGGCTTGATTGCCATTGAGCAGGACAAAATCACCTTTGTGGTTCTTGACAGCCAGTCCCACTCTATCGGTATCCGGATCGGTGCCCAATAAAAGATCAGCATCCCACTCTCTGCACATCTCCAAACCTCGCGAAAGTGCCTCCCGTTCTTCGGGATTGGGTGAATCAACAGTGGGAAAGTTGCCGTCGGGTATATCCTGCTGGGGTACACAACGCACCTGGGTAAATCCCATACGGCTGAGGACCTCCGGAATTAAGGTAATGCCCGTGCCATGCAGCGCTGTGTACACAATCTTGAGATCATGCTGCTCCTTGACCACCTCTGGCGCAAGTTGCTGATTCATGACCGCGTGGAGGTAGGGCTCGTCGACTTCCTTGTCGATGAGTTGTATCAGTTCGTGATTGGAATTGAAGTCGAGATCCTCGATACGCGCCTGTCGCACTTCTTCAATAATTCCCTTGTCGTGAGGCGGAATCACCTGGGCGCCATCATTCCAATACACTTTGTATCCGTTGTACTCTTTCGGGTTGTGCGATGCAGTAATGACTACACCACCATCGCATTTGAGATGCCGCACGGCAAATGAAAGTTCAGGGGTAGGTCGGAGTGCGGAAAACAAATACACTTTGATCCCCTGAGAGGCAAAAATCTCCGCCGCCTTGCGCGCAAAGAGCGGACTATTGTTGCGCGAATCATGCGCTATGGCCAGCGAGGGGCTTGTTTGATTACCATTCTTACGAACATATTTGGCCAGTCCTAAACTTGCCAGACCGATAGTATAGACGTTTACACGATTGGTTCCAACACCCATAATTCCTCGTAGACCTCCGGTTCCGAATTCAAGATCGGTGTAAAAAGATTCTTTGAGTTCATTCGCATCATGATCGAGCATGCGTTGCACTTCGTTGCGGGTATGCTCATCGAAATGATCGGTTAACCAAAGTTGCGCTCTGCTTCTAACTTCCTGTTCATCCATGGTTGAGGTCCTTTTTTTTAATTTCAGCGAGGCATTCCACAAGAGCCTCTTGCCAGTGTCGGCTTTCAATGTGAAAGACGCGTTTCAATTTTGTGCAATCAAGTTTAGAATAAAGCGGTCGGGATGCCTTTGCTCCAAATTCCTTTGTTGTTGTAGGAATTATCTTACAATCCAATTCGCTAAACCGCATGATTTCCATAGCAAACCGGCACCAGGAGGTTTCCCCGGCGTTGGAAAAATGGAAAATACCACTTGTCCAGTTTTCAGTGGTGAGTATGGAAATGATGGCATTCGCCAAATCTAAGGTGTATGTGGGCGAGGATATCTGATCGTCAACGACACGAAGAGAATCCTTCTCACGACCAAGGCGCAGCATTGTTTGAACGAAATTGTGACCGTGAGCCGCATACAGCCATGAAGACCGCAAAATCAAGCTCTCGGGTTGTGCGCGAAGAAGTTCTTGTTCTCCAGCCAACTTGGTTTTTCCGTAGATATTCAGTGGCGCGGTCTCGTCGTTTTCCGTGCGTGGGCTCGGGGCATTTCCTTCGAATACATAATCGGTAGAGATATGTATAACGCGAGCCCCGATTTTACGGCATGCACTTCCAATCCAACCGGGCGCTTTGGTGTTGATCAATTCGGCATCCGCCAAATGATCTTCTGCAGCATCCACCGCAGTGTAGGCTGCACAGTTGATCACCATTCCGGGTTGAAGCGTTGATATCACCTCGTGGATTTCACGTTCTGATGTCAAGTCCAACTCCTTTCGGCTTGCAGCCACCACCTCAACTTCAGGCAGCCGAATGTTCAACTGTCGACAGATATCCCTGCCCAATTGACCGGCGGCACCGGTAACCAATATTCGCGAGTATGGAGATGGTGATTGGTTCATGTTTGCAGGGGCTAATTTATATGATACGAATCGAAGCAAGCCATGCAATGCAAGGATTTAATGGGCTTTGAAGTGTGGACAACTCGGGGGGGGCAGACTCAGAGGCTAATTGCCTTTGCTGATTTGTCCTACATGCGAATCTGCCAAAGACTGATGAACGTGGGCAAGCGACCTGCGTAAATTCGCTCAACACTCGATACAGAGTAGAATTTTTTCATACAGAGAGGTTGAATTTGTGAAGTTGAATAGTTTAAGTTAGGTACGAGGGGAGCGGGGAGCCGCTCCCTTCATTTAAAAACGATCCATCATGCAAGACAAGTTGTACGACCTGGACAATTTGAAAAAGGAAATTGGAAAGGATGCTAATATCCCACCTTACATTCAGGATTTCATAACCAACACGTTAGGAAAAGACTTCCATGCGCTGCAATTGTCCTACGCGCAACAACAGAAGTACCAAACACATCAGATGGCTCACAAGCTGAAATTCTCGCTGTATATGTACGGTGTACATTCCATTCAAAAGGATCTCGATAAAATTGAATTACTGTGCCAGTCATCGGAACACTTCAGTGAAATTGGACCGTTGATCAATAATATTAAAAACCACTTGCGCAGGGTTAAGAATCAGATGATTGATGATTTTAAAATGGTCATTACACTTCTTGATTAGTTAACTTCGTATTGTATGAATAACAACGAAGCCATTAATGAGTCGTACAGCTTGCACAAACTCGAGTCCATCACTTCGGGAGATGAGCAGGCCATTCGGCATTTCAACAGGGTTTTCCTGAATGAAACGCTGACTAAAGATGTCTCGTCGCTTCGGAAATTCTATGATGAGCGTAACATGTCAGAATTAAACCGTTGCGCCCACAAGATGAAATCCAGTCTGGACTTGTATTGCTTGAATGAAGTAGCCGGTGAAATCAGAGTGCTGGAGCACCTGACCGAGCAAGGAAGTCATTCCAGTGAGATGTCAGATATTATTACTCGTGTTGAACGGTCACTTTTCATCGTTCGGGAGCAATTCACACAGCTCATTTAACCCTCCAAAAACTTATACCACTTACGCGTAGCTTGTTAAACTAACAAGGTATGACTCGCTGGTTGCGATTTTCTGTAAACAATTCAAGGCAATTGAAATCGGCTGTAATTTCGCTTGCCTGGTTGACTATAGGAATCACAGCATCAACAACATCCATTGTACTTTTCAATCTCGATTCAATTTTCCAGATAGGATCCGTGCTAATGATCCTTGTTTTTACCGGAATATCATATAAGTTCATTCGGTCCTCACATCGCGCTCAGCGTGTCATAGCCTATGTTCTTATTATGGTACTGATCAACACCATCGGGGCGTTCACCGCCTTTGAAAACGGACTCGTATTCTGCTACCCCGTTCTGTTATCGGCCATTATCCTTACCGAGCGTGAGCGCAAGACAGCCAGAAATTTGATCATTATCGGACTCCTTTCTTTTGCGGTTTATATGGGAGCACGGTTTGGAATTCGAGTGAGTACGATTACTGTGGCAAATCCTTACCTCCAGTTTTTTTGTACCTCGCTTTGTTTGTCAACGATCTCTGCACATATGTTTCTGTTCGCAGCGCGTTGGAAAAATCAGAAAGAACAAGTTGAAGATAAATACACCCGACTGAATGCATTTGTGCAGTTTGTGAACGACAGCCCCTTGCCTTTGCTCCGCCTCAACATCAATGGTGAAGTCTTGCTTATGAATGACGCCGCAAGACAACTTCTCACCGATGAAGGTCGGATGATCTTCCCACCCGGTCTCAGTCAGATGCTCATGGTTGTATTCGAAACCGGTGAAGCACAAGAGCTGGTAACCTCCATTAAAAACCGACGCATCAAGATCTCACTTGTGCGCGGCGACAAGGGTGAATTTGTCAATTTATACGGTGAGGATATTACTGAAATTGAAGTTGCACTGGAACAGGTAAAAGATCTGAACAGTGCTATTGACCTGGCGGCCGACGGGGTTTTCATCATGGACAAAGAGGGCACACTCATCTACGCCAATAAATCATTTGGCTTTATGCTCGAATATGCCCACCCTGCACTGCTCATCAATACTCATTGGAAAAAATACTGTTCCCCTGAATGGTACGAGGATTTTCAGCATCAGATAATGCCTCAAATCTTATTGGAGCATGTGTGGCGGGGTGAAGCACTATGTCTGAAAAAAGATGGATCCACACTGGAAACCGACCTCACCTTTACCCGCTTGCCTGGTGCCCGAATAGTATGCTATGTGAAAGATAATACCGGAATCAAGGAATATCAACGCATGCTCATCCAGTCGCGCCAAACAGCGGAGGAAGCAACCCGTGCCAAGTCCGAATTTCTGGCTACGATGAGTCATGAAATCCGAACACCTATGAATGGTGTGCTGGGTATGGCAACCTTGCTGGCCACCACCGAACTTACCGGAGTACAAACGGAGTACCTGGATACTATTCGCCACAGTGGAGAAAACCTACTGGGAATCATCAACGAGATCTTGGATTTTTCTAAAATCGAAGCCGAAAAAATGGAGATGGCGTACTCAAAAATGAGTGTGCGCAAATTGGTTAAAAACGCAATGAATCTGGCCACTCACCGGGCCTCCATCAGGAACAACACGCTCACCAGCCGTATTGATGCCGGCGTGCCCGCTTTCATACTTGGGGACTATGGCCGACTCACGCAAATCATCAACAATCTACTCAGTAATGCCATCAAGTTCACAGAGAGTGGGAATGTAAGGCTCGATGTGACGGCTGTTCCAACCGAGAACTTCCGAGAATTCAAACTCACTTTTGCCATTTCAGATACCGGCATTGGTATATCTGCCGAAAAACTGGACAACCTGTTCAGTCCCTTCACACAGGCCGATTCATCTACCTCGCGTAAATACGGTGGTACAGGCTTGGGTTTGACCATTAGCAAACGCCTGGCAGAATTGATGCAAGGCGATATAACCGTCGAAAGTACTCTCGAGCAGGGATCTACGTTTTCTCTCAGCCTCACAACCATTGAAATTCCGGGAGAGGAAGATGAAGACTCCTCAGCAATCCCCCCACCCCCTCTCGATGATTCGTTTGCCCGACTTTTTCCCCTTCAAATTCTGATTGCAGAAGATAATTTTATCAATCAAAAACTTGCCGAACAAGTCTTCGAAAAAATGGGATACACTGTTACCCTGGTTTCCAACGGAAAAGAAGCAGTGGAAGCGGCAACGAGGAAAAATTTCGACATCATTTTCATGGATATCCACATGCCGGAAATGGACGGACTGGAAGCTACTCGTATAATCAGAGAACATGCTCCCCCACAACAACGTGCCCCGCACATTGTAGCACTAACGGCCAATGTGGTGAATGAAAGCGAAGAAACATGTCGTAAAGCAGGGATGAACGACTTCATCCAGAAGCCCTTCAAAATCTCCGAAATTCAGCGGGTTCTAGAAGATGCTCACATGCTTAAGGCAGCAGCCAAAAGTTTATCGCTTTCAGAATTCACCTACCCGTTTACACCGCTATTCCTACATCATTTCTGAAACACATTTTGCCTTCTGCGCATATAAAGAAGCGACTGTATTTCTGCCTTTCGCTCAAACAGCAAGAACGCAGTTTTGAACACTTCATTACAACCACTTCTATTTCGGTTTCTCTTCCTGACAGGTTGTTCTATCGCAACATTGCCAGGATGGAGCCAGGTCTTTTCCAGTTGTCCCGACACCTTGTCTGTACTCCTGGATATGGAGTCTTGCAGCTCCCTGGTGCCCGACTTCACCTACCTTGCTGACAATTCCACCGGATACACCGTAACGCAAACGCCTGCCGCCGGATCAACTTTTGACGGGAGTACAAACTCCGCTTTGGAGATCTTGCTTCAGGCCGACAATGGCAGCGACGTGGAACAGTGCACGTTTTTGGCCATGTTTGCACCCCCTCTTCCTACTGTCCCACAAGACGCATGGATTGCTTATTGCTACAACGGAAAGCACATCCTCAATCAGGATGTTTTTCGCGGCTACTATCACGAGCCCAACCTCGACATCAGTTCATGGCAACTGTGGGACATTGGCGTTTCGCCTTCCTGGCATCCGCAATACATCGGTTGCGACGTGGAATTTGACCAGCATACCGTGGTTTACCGCCGCCGCGGATTTCCCAGTGGCACGTATCAACTCGACATTCTCAACCACGACAACGAAGTTCGACTGTACATTGATGAAGCATTGGTCTTTGGTCATGACGGATTCAACCTGCAGCACTACGATGTATTTACCGGATTCTTGGACAATGCAAGTCTGGTAGAATTCGAATGGAACGAAGGGATTGGTGGATCGTTGGGAGTGCTGGATTTGAACCTGCTATGCCCCACGGACACATTGATCTATGCCACCGAAAGTTGCCAGGGCCTTATGCCCGATCTAAGATGGGCAGCCGTACCGGGAGGATCAGTCACTCAATCCATTGCACCGGGTACACCACTCGATGTTGGTTCCTATCAGCTCACCATGACTTCATCGGATGCATTGGGGTGGACTGAAACATGCAGTCAAACCATCTATGTTATTGATACCATTCCCCCTGTGATTGATGCACCTGCATCTCTGGATGTTCCAGTGAACAGCAATTGTAGTTACATCCTGGAGAACCTTACAGAATTGTACCCGGCTGCTGATAATTGTGGTTTGGGCTCATACGAGCAAATGACTCCGCAGGGGACCTTGATTGAAGGCAACACCACAATTGAACTGATTGCGCAAGATGTATACGGTAATCTTACACAGCATTTCATCGAAATCATACCCACGGATACAACACCTCCTCAGGCTACCTGTTTGGCGAATGCCATAGTAGACCTGGGATCCAACTGTGAATACATCGTCGAAAACTTTGAGAATCAACTGCAGTATTCCGATAACTGTGGAGTGAACTCAATACAACAAATCCCTGCTGTTGGAAGCACTATCAATATGCCGGGAAACTATACGGTTCAATTCGTTGTAACCGATGCCGGCGGGCTAACCACCACCTGCTCCATGTTGTTGGAAGTTACCGACAATCAGGCACCGGTAATTAATTGTACCGCCAACCTGTACCTCGCTCTTGACTCCAACTGTGAGGCCTTACTACCCGATTATACGTCTACCCTCACCTATCAGGACAACTGCACCAATTCAATTACCCTCATGCAGAGCCCGGCTCCGGGGACTCAGCTCTCCGGTGCAGGCGTTGTAAACCTCACGTTTACCATCACCGATGCCGCCGGGAACACCGACTTCTGTACATCGGCCTTGCATCTTCAAGATACGTCTGCGCCACAGATTGTCATGCCGGTTCAGGTCAACAGGGAAGTGGACAACAACTGCGAATACGCGCTGGAAAACATCGCTTCATGGGCAACAATCACAGACAATTGCACAGTCTCCAGTATAACACAATACCCTCCTATCGGCACTTTGATAAGCTTGTCCGATGGCGACGTGGAAGTTACCCTCACCGCTACGGATGTGTCCGGAAACAGCAATGAGGCCACCGTCACGATCCATCTTTCCGACGGAATTTCACCCGAAGTTGACTGCCCTACCAGTCTGCTTATTTATCCCGACGAAACCTGTGGAATTGAGATTCCAAACGTATTGGACCAGTCAACGATTCAGGACAATTGTTCAATAATTGATCAGGAAATACAGGAACCTGCTCCCGGAATTTATACCGGGTTTTTTCCAGACAACATTGTGATTTCTGTGACCGATAGCTGGGGTAATGCCTCATCGTGTACCACCACGCTGAACTACATCGACACCATCTCACCCTCGCTTTCCGGTCCGACGGAATACCTTTTTGAACTCGACGACAATTGTGCTTTTTCATTGCCGGATTTGACACCGGATTTTCAGGCAACAGACAACTGCATCGGCACATTAGAGATATCTCAATCCCCGTCGCCCCAAACGGTTGTAGATCCAACTACACTTGATGAGGTAACAATCACAGCGATTGATGAAGCCGGAAATACAGTAGTTAGTTCTGCTTCGGTGACTTTCCAGGACCTCACCCCTCCTACTCTTACCTGTCCGGCTCCATTGCAATTGGAAGTTGAACAAAGCTGTTCCGCGGTTTTGCCCGATATGTCGCAAACAATCGACATCATTGAGAATTGCTCATATACAGGATTCATTAATCAAGAACCCCCGGCCGGCACCTTGTACACCCTTGAACAGGGCTTTGTAGAGATCGTATTTACCCTCACCGACGACAACGGTAACACAGGAACTTGTGCTACGGTTGTAAATCTTACAGATCTGCAGCCTCCTGTATTTGAACCCATGGTTAACCTCACCTTTTTCACTGAAAATCAAACGTGTGGTACCACAGTTGAATTCCAATCTCCAATCGCCACCGACAATTGTGGAGAAACGACCATCTCCCAAACCTCCGGACCCGTTTCAGGAGAGTGGCTGGATGTAGGGACCTACGAAGTATCTTTTGAAGCCACTGACAATCAAGGAAACATTGCGGCGACCACTTTTGAAATTGAAGTTATTGATAATCAACCACCTACCCTTGCATGCGACACACCCAATGACATCTTATATCTTGGAGAAGGTGACTGCGACATTGTTTACTCATTCAATTCACCACAAGCTTCAGACAATTGCATTGTACAAAATGTCCAACAAATTGAGGGACCTATTTCGGGCTCCAATGTCCCACCCGGCACACACGCCATCAGCTTTGTAGCCATTGACGCATCAGGTCTCTCGGATACCTGCAGCTTCACCGTAGAAGTACTGGACACTCTTGCGCCATCAATACAGTGCCCGGAAAGTATTGCTGTGCCCAACGCCTCCGGCTTCTGCGGAGCTTGGGTCGACTATGATGTTTCAGCCAGTGACAATTGCAGTGATCTTACCCTTCATCGAATTCAAGGAAACCCCGGCGGAAGCTATTTCCCCGCCGGATTGCACGAAATCGTATATGAGGCGATTGATCCTGCGGGAAACACCTCAACATGTTCCTTCACCATTGAGGTCTTTGATGAAGAAGCCCCTGAAATCTGGTGTCCCCCTTCTATAGTTTCCAACAATCCGTCAGTAGCTTATAATCTGCCCATGGCTACAGACAATTGCGATGATGTAGAAGTGATGGTATTAGAAGGACTACCCAGCGGCTCCAATTTTCCTCCGGGGTTGAATACAGTTGAATTCCTGGCACTCGATCCCTCCGGAAATTCCGCAACGTGTATACTGGACGTTTATATCAATTCAGCACCTGTTGCAGTTCCTCATGCCGTAACTACACACTTGAACTATATCAATCTGGAACCCCTGAAAAACGACTATGATCCGGACGGCGACCCAATCCTGCTTTTGAGTGCCGATCTACCTGAAAATGCTCGTCTGGAATATGACCATACCATCAGTTACTTTCCCGATAAAGAGCGTTGCCGCGACGACTCCATATCCTATGTTATTCAGGACGTTCATGGCTTGACCGATACTTCGTATATCCTCATTCAATTGCTGTGTCCCGAAAACCTGGTGATTCCTGAAGGGTTCTCACCCAATAACGATGGCATCAATGACCAGTTTGTTATTGAAGGGCTGGATGACTTCACGGGATGCACACTGAATGTGTTTAATGAACAAGGGGTGCGTGTATTTTTCAGTGAGGCATACAAAAATGACTGGGATGGATATGCGAATACCGGAATTCTAAGTCATCGGGCTTTGCCATCCGGCAAATATTATTACATCCTCGAAATCCCTTACAACTCTCTTATCCGCAAAGGATACACACTTTTGAATCGCTGACCATGAACCGAATTCTCATACTGATCTTATCAATCACCTTTCTGCAGGTCCGGAGCCAGACGGAGGTCTATACCTCCAATTGGATCACGGGCATGATGGAATATAATCCGGCTGTAGCAGGAAAATCACTTGATTTGAGTGCTGCGGCTATTTTCCGAAATCAATGGACCGGCTTCGACGGCGCTCCTGCTATACAGTTGCTGCAAGCTCACAAGCCCATGCTCAGCCGCAGATTATCCTACGGGTTGGGTGTGCGCAGTGTCTTTGCTCGACCGGTAACCTCTGTGGGACTCGATGCTAATTTTGCCTATCGCTTGCGCTTCCCTTCCTTTCAGGTGCATATGGGAACCAAGTTGAGCGGTACGTTTGAGAATAACAGTCTCACGGATACCCAGCTACAGGAACTTGACCCTGCCTGGCAAAATTACCAAGGGAAAAAACTCATTCCCAATGTTGGTTTTGGTGTTTATGTGTTCAATGACAACTACTACATTGGCCTATCCACACCCCGAATGATACGACATCGAAATGTTTTAGGGATGGAAAGTTTGTCATGGTACTACCTTAGCGCAGGTTATGCGGAGACGGTAAGTAACGCCTTTCGCTACCGATTCGCGTTCTTCTCAGGATGGGACACTCAATCTCCCTTATTGCTCGACTTCAACGCATCGGCTCTTTTTGGCGGAAAGCTCTGGGTTGGTACCCATTACGGTACGCAACAATATGGTCTTTATTTCCAGTATGTTATTTCACCCCAATATTACGTGGGTTACTCAGTTGATGTCATGAACCGCTACAACTACGCTATGTTGGGAACCTCACATGAAATTACGTTCCGTTATGAAGTGAGTAAAAATCGGCGTCGGGTGTACACGTATCATTTGTAGCGCGCTTTTTGGCACATTGCTTGCACGGCATTCGCCAAATGTGAAATCATGCGAATTCCGTCAATCCTCCTTTGTTCCGTTCTCATTTGCCTTGTGCTACAATCAAATGCACAACGAAACGACCGAAACCAAAATCGAAATGACCGCCGAAAGCCTTCACTGAGTTTTGGATTCCAGGTAGCCGACCCGATGGAAAATCTGAATCAGCACTTCCACTCCATTTATCCCGGATTTGAAGGACAACTGCTCATCAATCTCGGACAAACTCCTCTTGAAATTGGTGCCGGATACGCGTGGAATTCTATGGGAAACACACAACGAAATGTCGCGCTTCCCACCGGAGAAGGCAATGGCGAAATCTTCTACAGCGCCGGTAATTCAACACTAAACTTCGATCATCAACGCGCATATGTTGTGGGCCGATTTGAACCCCTAACTACCCGAATACAACCCTATGCCGATGCATTCCTGGGTTTGCAACGATTCAGCACCGGACAAGTACTGGAGATTGATAAAGGAAGTTATTCCGAGATCTACGCCAAAGAAACGTTAATGCAGCACATCTCCCCAATCGGTGGATTTGGTTTTGGATTGAAATGGAAAATCACATCATGGCTTATGGCCGAAAGCCGTTACCAGTACATCAATGGAATCGATGCTAAAATCATTGCACCATCAAGCCTCCATGTTGATTCCAATGGCCAAACCAGCTTTGAAAACACCCATTTGAATACGACGATGCAAACGTTCCAGTTGGGTTTTTCCATCGAGTTCTAGCCCGTATCGATCAGACCAATGAACCGTCTGATGTAAACCTTTTCCCTACGTAGCGTAGGACGCTCCTGATTCGGTCAATTCCTCTTTTTCGGGTGATTTTGATATCTACATTTGGTCTTACCAATGGATTATCACTTGAATTCACTGACTACATCCACGTAAAACGCAAAACGATGTATACAAGTGGTTCAGGCATGCACCCTGTCGATCATGTAAAAGGATTGATATTGTTGCTGATTCTATTCTTCGGGGCTTTTCAAATCATGAACGGCCAGACTTACGAAGTTCAATTCTCCATCACCCCTGACTGTTGGGGTTATGAAACATCATGGACCCTCACCCAGGACGGTGGAGGCACCATCGGTCAGGCATCAACCAACACGTATGGTACCGGTTGGCCAAACGGACCAGGAGCAAGCACTCAAACATTTAACCTGAGTGCCAATACCTGCTACACCTTTACCATCAACGATGCCTATGGCGACGGAATGGAAGGAAGTATTTGGGGAGGTTGTAATGTGGACGGTACGTTTACCTTTACTACCTCAAGCGGATTGGTTTTGGCTGAAATGGACAATCCCGGATTTGGGTATAGCGACACCTACGCGTTCTGCCTTACACCCGGATGTACCGATTCAGACGCCTCGAACTATAATTCATCGGCCAATATCGATGATGGCTCTTGTAGTTATGCACCGCCTACTGCATCATTCAGCAGTTCAGTAAGTGATCCTGAATGTGGTTATGCAACCGTAACCTTCACCAACACCTCCACAACTGCAACTTCCTACGCATGGACCTTCCAGAATGGCAGTCCGGCTAGTTCAACCGCTGCCAACCCCACCGTAACCTTTCCCAGCGGTGGAACCTTTGCAGTAACGCTTACCGCTACAAACGGATCAGGCAGCAACACTGCAACGGAAAGCATTACGGTTGACCTTGGAGAGGATGGTACCTGGATTACACTGGTCATAAGTCCCGACTGTTGGGGTACCGAACTTGGATGGACTCTGACAGATGAAAACGATGTCGTACTGAAAACCGTACCGGTTGATACCTACATCGATGAATTCCCCGAATTCACGGAAGAAATCAGAGAAGATTTTTGTCTGACAAATGGGTGTTACACCATCGAATTTGTTGACTCTTACGGAGATGGATTTGAAGGCGATGAATACTGGTATTGTGACGAAGATGGAACTTATTGGTTTGAAGATTCAGAAGGTAATGTATTCGGAGAATTCTCGGATACTCCGGATTTTGGATACTCTTACTCTGCTGAGGAATGCATCAGCTACCTATACATTTGGAAAGGAATTCTTGATTCCGACTGGCAAAATGCCGGAAACTGGGAAGACAACGTGGTTCCCAATTCAACAAGTAATGTGATTATTGATCAAATCACCTATCCGCCCTCAATGGATGAGAACGTGACTATCAACAACATCACCATCAATTCAGGATCAGCCGTAGAATTTAGCAATTCTTCGGGTATCCTCAAAGTGAACGGACACCTCACCAACAACGGAACCCTTGATGTGGACGCCGGTAAAATTGTAATGCAGGGCAGTCAGACACAGTACGTTAAGGGTACTTCGGTGCCAACATTCTACGAATTGAAGATCAACACCAATGATTCCGTCCGACTCCTCACAGACGTGGAGTTCCGAGGACCCCTTGTCCCGCATTCCGGAGTCTTTGATTTCAATGGAAAAGACGTTGTTCTTGTGTCGGATGCTGATCATACCGGTAGCATTGGTGAAATTAAACCGGCCGCAGAAGTAATAGGTGACACCATCACAATCCATAGATACTTCCCGGCAGCTTCGGGCAGTTGGCGTATGCTTTCTACTCCTATTATGGATGCCACCTTTGAACAGTGGAACGATGACATTCCTACAACCGGGTTTACCGGTTCCAATTATCCGAATTACCCCAGTGCCAGCAATCCCTGGAGCAACATCCGCTATTACGATGAAACGCTCACAGCCGGACAAGCTTCCTACCTCGACTCAGGATTCTATTCTATTGATAATATCACCGACACCATAGGTAATTCTCGAGGGTATTTCGTGTACTTCGCACCCGGACCGACAACCATTGACGTTACCGGAGCATGGAGAAAATATGACCAGAGCTACAATCTGGATTTCTCTGAATCCAATACCGACCCTTTTTATGACGGATGGAACCTGGTGGCAAATCCCTATCCATCGGCTATTAGTTGGGACAATGGCAGCGGCTGGTCGAGAACCGATTTGAACGAAGCAGTGTATGCCTATGATCCTATTATTGGACAATATTCCAGCTACGTTAATGGCATTTCCATCGGCGCCTTGGATGGTACCATTGCAAGTACCCAAGCCTTTTGGGTGAAATCTGAATCAGGTAGTCCGGAAATGACTTTGGGAGAAGCTGCAAAGATCAACGAAACCGGGGTACACATGCGTGCCGAAGACCTCAACACGGAGACCGTGATTCGCATTGAACTTGCCGGGGCCAATGGTACCGACCAAACCGTGCTTGGATTTCATTCCCTGGCTTCAACAGGTTTTGATGAAAAATATGACGCCTACAAGTTCTATTCACCCAATGCCAACAAACCCAACCTCGCTTCAGTAGCTGAGGCCACCGATGAGGCATCCAATGAAATGGGAATCAGTATGTTTCCAACACCTGAAGAAGAACTCGCCGTTGACTTGATTGTCAAGAAAGGAAACAACACTGAAATGTCACTGAGCAATGTACTCGTGGATACCTACGATGATAACATTTGCCTTGTGCTGGAAGACAAAGAACTTCAAACTTTTGTCCCTTTCGGTGAAGGAGAGACCTATGCGTTTACTATGTCAGAGGAATCCCTCGAAACACGATTTGCGCTACACGTGAGTGCACCATTACAAGTGGAAAAATCAGATGAGACCTGCCCTGATCTAAATGATGGAACGGCTACGGTTGATGGATTCGGACAGGCACCATGGAATTTCACCTGGACCGACATGGAAGGGAACATCATTCAACAACATGAAAACCAGTCGGAAGCCGATGTCATGAATAATTTGGCACCCGGGTTCTATGAAGTTTTGGTGGAAAACACCTCAACACAGTGTAACAGTGCGACTACCTTGGTCGAAATTGCCGATGCCTGGGAAGAAAGTCTTCAGGCGATTGTGGCTGAAGCATCTTGCCTTGGTGCAGAAGAAGGAAGCATTGAAATTGACCTGGACGGAGACTACACCTGGACACTTACCCTTCTCGATGACGAGAATCAACTGATTTGGACTATTGATGATCAAGAGTCGGATACTGCTATCAGTAACTTGCCTCCGGATGTGTACAGAGTAATTGGTATTTCGTCATGTGGAAATGACTTTGCCATCAACAATCTCGACCTGATTCACCCTCAGTCGGTAGTTGCCGCATTCGAGGCCGATTCAGATTCCCTGAATCTGTACGAAACCAATAGCGTGACCTTCTACAACAGCTCTTCCAACGCCCTCAACTTTGTATGGAACTTTGGCGATGGAACCATCGATTCACTCAATATCGACGGACAACACCAATATACTCAGCCCGGCACGTACGATGTGACGCTCACCGCATATAACCTTGTTTGTACCTCAACAACGCATCATTCGTTCACCGTTGTAGATCTGACACCTGAAGAAGAGGAAGCAGAGCAAAACGAGAACTACAATGCACTGTACGATGTAGTGGCAGGGGTCCAACTTGCCGATTGGGACGATAAGGTTGATGTCAATTACGGACCAACCACGATTACTGTCAAGACTAAAGTAGCATTGCAGCAGGAAGTGGTCTTCCGCATTTTTAATACGGCAGGACAGCTCGTTTTGGAGGAAAAAGTGCAGGAA
The DNA here is from genome assembly GCA_020437755.1 of Flavobacteriales bacterium. GTDB lineage: Bacteria > Bacteroidota > Bacteroidia > Flavobacteriales_D > Sanyastnellaceae > JADFAK01. Next base: position 4,834 of record JAGQVX010000020.1, on the reverse strand, counting down.
TTCGACCAATCCTACACGCTACCCACTTCACATCTTGCTCAAGGAGCATTTCACCTCACCGTGGTTACCGAAGGCAAGCAGATTAAGTCGGAGAAATTCGTGAAAAACTAATGCATGATTCCCGGTTGTTGATCACCCGGGGAATCCAAGACATACTATTACCTACCCGCAATTAATATGGGAAGAGGGAGCTCCGGCTCCCTTTTTCTATGCCCGCATGGCTTCAACCGGGTTCAATCTGCTTGCCCGATGCGCCGGCAGAATACCGGAGAGAATACCGATCAAGGCTGACATCCCGATGCCGATAGCCGCATTGGTCCAAGACATGAAGAAATTTACTTCCGTCAGCACCGACAATCCATACAGCACCAATATCACGAGGGATAAACCAACCACTCCACCAATCAGACAGAGAATCATACTTTCGATCAGGAACTGATTGAGGATGAAGCTTCGCTTCGCTCCGAGGGACTTCTGAATACCGATTTGAGGTGTGCGCTCCTTAACGGACACGAACATGATATTGACAATTCCGAACATACCCACGAAAATCGAAATCAGCCCGATCCCGAAACCAATACCACTGATAATTCCGAACACCCCATCGATAAACTCGCCAATCATTGTGGCGGCAATGATGGAGAAATCATTGCCTTGCGTAGGTTTGATACCGCGTATTGCCCGGAAATTGGCGATTATTTCGTCTTTCAGTTGTTCGGTCGGAACACCCTCCTTGGCCTTCACGATAATGGAACAATCTACTTCATCCACGTCGTAAAGCCGTGTGGCATAGTTCACGGGCACTACAATGCTCTCATCGAATCCATTCTTAAGCAGAGAGTTTCCTTCTTTCAGTATCACACCGATAACTTCTACTTTCAATCCACCCACTTTAATGCTTTTCCCTACCGCCTGCCCGTCTGGAAAAAGTTGCGAGGCCGTGGTTGCTCCTAAAACAGCCACATTTCTGCCACTAGCCGCTTCTTCATCGGTGAAAAACCGCCCATCTTCCAGGTTAATTTCTATTACATCCTGATAGCCGTATGACACCCCAACGACGGCTACATTTTCCATGTAATTGTTAGCGTACTTCGCTGTCTTTATGGCCGCAGATTGGAATCCAAGGGCTTCGGCATACGCCAAACGGTCTTCGAGATCCTCAAAATCACGTACCCGTGGTTGCCTTCGGCTCATGTACTTCCACCAAGCATATTCTTCATCACCTTCTTCCGGTCCCATGGGCCATTTCTGAATAAACAGCACGTCGTCTCCAAGCATGTCGAAGCTCGCTTTGACGCCACTTTCCAGACTGCTCACCAGACTTAGCACTGCAATGATCAGGAAAATACCAACGGTAATGCCCGACAGCGAAAGTATGGTGCGCATGAGGTTGGCTCTAAGCGCCTTGGTGGCGAAAGCAAAACTTTCCAGAAACTGAATGATGGACTTATTCATGAGCCTTCAAATGAAACAATTTTCCCTCAGAAACAGCGGCTTTATTTGGTTAAACCATGCCAATTTTGACGGTTGCATCAAAATGATCATTGGGTACAACACCAATCACCATCAAAGCTTCCTTCTCCTCATGCCAACTACTCCGAAAAAGGAGGGGACGAATTATCCCAAGTATGATGTGATGTCCTTCGAAAGATGCAAAGTTGATATTGAAAATGGGAATTATCAACAAATAGCCAAATCCCCCCACAATCGCCCTGAAGGTAGCGACAAATCAATACTTTTGCACGAATTATTAGCAATTGACGGACATGAACGGACAAAAGGCCATTCGCGGCGCGCTTATTTCGGTATATCACAAAGACGGACTTGAACCTTTGGTTCGCAAACTGGATTCACTTGGAGTAGTGATTTATTCGACGGGAGGAACACAATCATTTATTGAAGGATTGGGCATTTCGGTAATTCCGGTTGAGGACCTCACTACGTACCCTTCCATTTTGGGTGGGCGGGTAAAGACCTTGCACCCAAAGGTATTTGGCGGTATACTTGGCCGCAGGAACCTGGCTGAAGATGTGGCACAACTGGAAGAGTATGCCATTCCTGAAATCGACCTGGTGGTAGTGGATTTGTATCCCTTCGAGGATACAGTAGCTTCCGGTGCCTCTCATGCCGACATCATTGAGAAGATTGACATCGGTGGAATTTCCCTGATCCGGGCAGCCGCCAAAAACTTTTCAGATGTGCTCATCATTCCGTCAATGGCCCACTACGCCAAATTCCAGCAGATCCTCGACACACAAGGAGGATTCACGGACATTGCACAGCGCAAGGCATTCGCGCGAGATGCATTCAACATCAGTTCACACTACGATACGAAGATTTTCGAATACTTGAATCAGGGAGAGAAATTTGACCTGAAAATCAGCGAAATGAACCATACGGTGTTGCGTTATGGAGAGAACCCTCACCAAAAAGGGATATTCCATGGAGATTTGGACGGAATGTTTGAGCAACTCCATGGCAAGGCATTGTCATACAACAACATTCTCGACATTGACGCCGGAGTAAACCTCATGAGTGAGTTTGCTGAAGATGATCCAACCTTCGCTATACTGAAGCATAACAATGCCTGTGGCATCGCTACACGGCCTACATTGGCCAAAGCATATGAAGCCGCCCTGGCGGGTGACCCCGTCTCCGCCTTCGGTGGAATTCTCATTGCCAACCGCACCATCGATTTGGCGACTGCCAACCAGATTAATGATTTATTCTGCGAAGTCGTAATTGCTCCTGGCTTTGATCAGGACGCAAAGGACTTGTTGATGACCAAGAAGAACCGTGTATTGCTCAAGCAGCTGCAATTCAATTTGCCTAAAACTCAGGTGCGCACGGCTTTGAACGGATACTTGGTTCAAGATGCCGATCGATTGGCCGAGAAGGTTGGTGATCTGGAGTTAAAAACAACCAAAACCGCATCTGAACAAGAACTTGAAGATTTGATTTTCGCGAATAAAATTGCGAAACACACAAAATCAAATACCATTGTTTTTGCCAAGAACAAGCAATTGTGTGCTAGTGGCACCGGACAAACATCACGAGTAGATGCCTGCCGACAAGCGATTGAAAAGGCTGATCGTTTCAATCTGTCGCTGCAGGGTGCAGTGATGGCAAGCGATGCATTTTTTCCATTTCCTGATTGCGTAGAGTTGGCCGACAATGCCGGGATTTCAGCGGTCATTCAGCCCGGGGGATCCATTAAAGATCAACTGAGTATCGATTACTGCGAAGAGCACGGAATGTCGATGTACTTCAGCGGAAACCGCCATTTTAAGCACTAATACTGGAAACTACACGACAATTGTTAAAAGCTACCGACGCCACAGGATTATATTCCTATATTTAGTCGCATATTAGCACCTGCATATTCACATGAAGCCAAGGATGACCGGACATGGGGTTATTTGATATTTTCTCACAAGAACTGGCAATCGACTTGGGTACTGCCAATACCCTGATTTATTACAATGACAAAGTTGTGGTGGACGAGCCGTCCATTGTGGCTATCGACCGTGCTACGACGAAAGTAGTAGCTATTGGCCGACAGGCACAGCAAATGCATGGCAAGACCCACGAAAACATCAAGACCATTCGTCCGCTAAAAGATGGAGTGATCGCAGATTTTAAGTCGGCTGAAGAGATGATCAAAGGCATGATCAAAATGATGAACCGTGGCAGAAGCTGGTTTTCACCGGTATTGCGCATGGTTATTTGCATTCCTTCAGGCATCACAGAAGTTGAGAAACGTGCCGTTCGTGATTCTGCAGAACATGCCGGAGGTAAAGAAGTCTACCTCATTCATGAGCCCATGGCAGCCGCAATCGGTATCGGTATCGATGTGGAAGAGCCTATGGGAAATATGATTATCGATATCGGTGGTGGTACTTCCGAGATCGCGGTTATTGCGCTTGGTGGAATTGTGACCGATAAGAACATTCGCGTTGCAGGAGACGAGTTTACCCAGGATATTGAGGAGTACATGCGTCGCCAACACAACATTCTGATTGGAGAGCGTACCGCTGAACAAATCAAGATTGAAGTAGGTGCGGCGTTACCCGATTTGGAGAATCCACCTGAAGATTTTGCAGTACGTGGTCGCGACCTTATGACCGGAATCCCCAAGGAAATCCATGTCACTTACTCTGAAATCGCCCATGCGCTCGATAAATCGATCTCGAAGATTGAAGAGGCCATTCTGACTTGTCTGGAAAACACCCCTCCCGAATTATCGGCGGACATATACAAGACAGGTATTTATCTGGCCGGCGGAGGTGCGTTGCTCAGAGGGCTGGATAAGCGTATCAGTATGAAGACGCAGCTTCCGGTTCACGTTTCTGAAGATCCCTTGCGTGCAGTTGCGCGTGGGACGAATATAGCCTTGAAAAATGTGGGAAGGTTCCAATTCCTGATGAGAGATTAAGGACCGCCACCGATTCCGTTTCCTGAAATGCGTAGCCTTGTCCAGTTCATTTATAGATTTCACATAGGCCTGATTTTTCTGCTACTTCAGGGAATTTGCATTTATTTCCTTTTTCAGCACAACAAGTTTCACAAATCCATCTTTGTAAACTCATCACGAACAATTTCCGGTCAGTTGTACGAGCAACGAGATTTGCTTTCGGACTATTTGAGATTAAACGAGATCAACGACACACTTGCCTGGGAAAATGCCCAGCTCAAGAATCGTGAGATTTCTTCATTTGTAGACTTACAAAACAACCTTGCCCTCATCAACGACACCCTGATGAAGCGTAAGTTCCTTTTCACCAGCGCCAAAGTCATCAACAATTCGGTAAACAAAAGGAATAACTACATCACC
>JAGQVX010000209.1 GCA_020437755.1 Flavobacteriales bacterium | reverse complement strand
CATTGGCGATAAGAGCATGGGTGGTTCCGTCGTTTTGAATTTCGGTACGCAGGATTCCGCCCAGGAACTCGCTATCGCCGAAAAGGGCAGATATGGTATCGCCGAAATAAACAAACTCGAAAGGCAATTGAAGCGTGAAGTCGGGATCGTCCCAGATTTGTCCGCCGGTAAGTGAAGTCCCGTCCAAAACGGGAATATAAAAGGCGGTAAATGTGCTGAACTCGTAGTCGTCCTGCGCGGAGGCGCTAAGGATGCAGAGCGAAAGTAGGAATGTGGTAATGGTTTTCATGGTCGTGATCTATGTAAAAGACACTCATAAGTCGAAAACGCTGCACTAAAAGTTACAGGTGTTGGTTTTTTTTTGCGGAAAACCGTGAGCTAGAGGGCATTGAAATTGAAAATTCAAAATGGAGCATTCGAAATTCCTATTTCCTTTCTGGGAGTTGCTCGTAAAGGGGGAGCGTCTGACTTTGAAATGAGGGGGGAGTCCAAAGAAAAAGGCCATCCCATTGGACGGCCTTAATTCTTTTATTCTAATGGAACTTGTTAGCCACACTTGGTGTGACCACAACTTTTACAATTCAAACAACCTTCTTCGTACACGAGGGATTCTTCGCCACATTCGGCACAAACGGCGTTAACCGGTGCTGTACCGTCGGGGATGAAACTCTTGAGTGCGCGAACCACACCATTTTTCCAGGTGTTAAGGGTTTCGTCGTTCAGGTGGAGCTTGTTCACGATGTTCACTGCAAACTGGAGCGGCATACCGTGACGCAACACGCCTGAGATCAGCTTGGCATAGTTCCAGAACTCCGGATCAAAGCTTCGCGACAGACCTTCAATGGTAACACGATAGCCTTCTTTATCCTTGAACTGGAAATCGTAGCGGCTTTCACCTTCGTCATTGCGGCTCTTGATTACCCATCCACTGGTTACCCATGAAGGAAGGTAGAACGAATCTTCCGCGCGACCGGTAAAGATCTCGTATGGTCGTCCGTTGAGGATACCTACAACTCCAACCCATTTTTCGTTGTTGTTGTTGAAACGTACCACTTGTGCTTCCAGACGCTTTGGACGTTTTGGAGCGTTGGTTTCGAGGAATTCATCCTCAACTTTATCCTTCTTCTTGTCGGACACCAATACACCCGAGCGTGAGCCATCGCGGTAGATGGTGATGCCTTTACATCCACTTTCCCAACCGGTTTGGTAGATCTGGGCCACTTTATCTTCGGTAATATCCGATGGTACGTTAACCGTAACGCTGATCGAGTGATCCACAAATTTCTGAACGGTTCCCTGAAGTTTTACTTTGTTCACCCAGTCCACATCGTTGGCTGTAGCCTTGTGGTAAGGAGACTTGGCAATGATTTCCTGCAGTTCTTCGTCAGACATACGCTTGATGTCGTCCATCTCATAGCCGTTGATCTTGAGCCAGTCGGCAAATTTGTGGTGGAACACGTGGTATTCTTCCCAACTGTCGCCTACTTCATCAATAAAATCAACACGTACGTTTTTATCGTTTGGATTCACTTTACGGCGACGCTTGTAGCTCACCATAAATACCGGTTCGATACCCGATGACGTTTGAGTCATTAAACTGGTTGTTCCGGTTGGAGCAATAGTCAGCAACGCAATGTTACGGCGACCAAACTCCTTCATGTCTTTATACAATCCCGGATCGCTCTCAGCCAATCGCTGGATGAACGGGTTGTTTTGTTCACGCTTCCAGTCGTAAATAGGGAAGGCGCCACGTTCGCGAGCCAATTCCACCGAGTAGCGGTATGCTTCCAGGGCGAGTGTCTTGTGCACGCGTTCGCTGAACTTGATGCTTTCTTCTGTACCGTAGGTAATTCCTAGTGCAGCGAGCATATCACCTTCTGCCGTAATTCCTACACCTGTACGACGACCTTCGATGCACTTGTCCTTGATCTTTTCCCAAAGCTCAATTTCGGTGCGCTTTACATCATCGTGTTCAGGGTCGTTGATGAGTTTCTCTTTAATGGCATCGATCTTCTCGAGTTCCAGCTCGATGATGTCGTCCATAATGCGTTGAGCCAATCGAACGTGCTCCTTGAATTTCGGGAAGTTGAATCGGGCTTCTGCAGTGAAAGGCTGATCTACAAAGCTGTACAGGTTCACCGCCAACAAGCGGCATGAGTCATACGGACAAAGTGGAATCTCTCCACATGGGTTGGTCGATACGGTTTCGAATCCGAGGTCGGCATAGCAATCCGGAACGCTTTCACGCGTGATGGTATCCCAAAACAAGATTCCCGGTTCGGCTGAAGACCATGCATTGTGCACAATTTTCTTCCACAATCCCTGAGCGTCGATTTGCTGAGTGAAGGCAGGGTCTTCCGAATTGATAGGGAATTGCTGGGTGTACATATCACCCGACATAGCAGCCTTCATGAATTCGTCATCGATACGCACCGATACGTTGGCACCGGTAACGCTTGTACGATCCAATTTTGCATCGATGAAGTTCTCAGCTTCCGGGTGCTTGATTGAAATACTCAGCATCAAAGCACCACGGCGACCGTCTTGTGCAACTTCACGTGTTGAGTTGCTGTAGCGCTCCATAAAAGGAACGATACCGGTAGAGGTGAGGGCGCTGTTCTTAACTGCCGATCCTTTCGGACGGATCTTCGACAAGTCGTGACCCACACCACCCCGACGCTTCATGAGCTGTACCTGCTCCTGGTCGGTTTTGAGGATGGCACCGTATGAATCACCGCTGCCTTCATTTCCGATAACGAAACAGTTTGACAACGATGCAATCTGAAACTCATTTCCAATACCTGTCATTGGTCCCCCCTGTGGAACAATGTATTTAAACCCTTTGAGTGCCTCGTAAATCTCGTCTTCGCTTTTCGCATTTGGAAAATTCTTCTCCACACGGGCAATCTCTGAAGCCAACCGGCGATGCATTTGATCGGGTGTACTTTCATAGATGTTTCCCGCACTGTCTTTCAATGCGTATTTGTTGACCCAAACACTTCCGGCCAGTTCGTCGCCATTGAAATACTCAGTCGCTTTCGCTAGTGCTTCTTCATAATCAACAGGAATACGTTGTGGATGTGCCGGAGCCACATTTTTCGCAGAGGCCTGGTCGGGGGCAGTAGTCTGTTTTTGAGTTTCGGTTAGCATACAGGTAAATTCTTAAAAAGGGTACTTAAATCAATTCATTCTTCTCTTCAACAAGGGGTCAAAATTCGGGAGCGAAAACGTCCCGAAAGCGAGAGCCAAAAATGACCAAAAATTCTGTTCGAATGCTTCGGTACTTTTCCACACTCAAGCCACTTTTTCCAACATGGTGCTGAGAGGTGCTTGTGAAGGTATAACGAAACCGCTTTTACTTGGAAATCAGGTAGTTTAGGATTTAAACGGTGGGTGGTTGATAGCGTTTTAAAACGATTTTAAGCAAAAGAAAATCAATGAGATACAGGGGTTTGATCAATGATCACTTTATGTTTTGTGTTAATAACGCGTTAATTTCTTGCCAAGTGATTTTTTCCACACGTTAAGGGTACGTTAACCGCCAGTTTCAGCATGTTTTCCACAACGATCGGGATACTGAAAGTATGGTGGTCTGGCGGTCGAAAATTCATCAACATCCAGACAAATCCTGTGAATAAAATTCGAGAATTAGTTCTGAGGTGTCAGGATCAGAATTTGAGATGCTTTTTGAAGAGGTTCAATGCGCATTTTACCTTTTGTAAGCGTGGCGCAGTTTTCGTCCATTTT
>JAGQVX010000208.1 GCA_020437755.1 Flavobacteriales bacterium | reverse complement strand
CAACCAACCTCGGACTTTTGGTTTTTGACGGGGATTCTATTCGCTTCATGAAGGGTGAAATGCCAGTGGATGGACTTAACATTAAGAAGGTCATCAGCAATCCGGATGGCTCCGTGCTGATCCTAACAAGAGATGCGCTCCTGCGGTGGGATAATCAACTTACTACACTCTATTCGGCCGAAGGGACCTCGGTCTTTTTTGATGCCGAAATGGATCACGATGGCCGCATCTGGATTGCGTGTAAAGATCCCGGTTTGATTATGATTGACGGAGCACGCGTTGCTACTTTCGGAGTCTTGGACGGACTCGTCAGTTCGTCCATGGCAGATGTTATGGTGGATTCCAATAATCACGTGTGGGTATCGAGCATTCACGGGATTTCCCGACTCACAGATAGTCGCATTGTCAACTATTCCAGTTTGAGCGGACTACCCGTTGATGATATCCGCACGACCTTCGAAGATGATGAAGGCAACATTTGGATCGGATCCCAGGGTGCCGGGTTAATCAAGTTTGTTGGGGATCACTTCGAGACTCTCACGGTTAATGACGGATTGTGCAGCAATGCTATTATGTCGGTGACCCAGGATACCACCGGGGCTTACTGGTTTGCGAGTTATGATAATGGCATTTGCCAAATGGTGAACGGTCGTATCATACCGCATGATCTCGATGCCTTCACCGGAAACAACAAGCGATTTTGGACGAGCGTTTGCGATGCCGCGGGGGATTTGTGGTTTGGCTCGTCCAACAACCTGGTGCGCTATGGCAACGGTGAATTTGAGTCGTTTGACGAATCGGCCGGTTTGCCGGGGGCTAAGATTTTATGTTTGCATCAAGGTTTGGACAGCACTTTATGGATTGGAACCACAACGGGATTGGCTATTCATCAAGCCTCAAATCCGGGGATTTTCACGGAGCTGGCCGAACTATCAGGCGTGCGGGTACGTGGAATCGCCGGAGATGCCGAAGGCAATACCTGGCTGGCTACGAAGAACGGCGTGTGGCATTTTGACGGCACAACCTGGATCAACTATACGGTGGATCATGGACTGCCTGATAATTCAACGTATTGTGTGGGGATTGACGGACTCGGGCGCGCGTGGGTAGGAACGGGTCAGGGGCTGGCTTTTTGGGAAGATGGGCATTGGCAAAGAACCAATCCCGGTGCAGACGAGGGAAGCTCGGCCATTAATTTTATCCAACGCGTAGATGACGACATGTGGGTAGGCACCAACAATGGAATATATCGAACACATATTAGCCGCCTTACCCATTCCAACGCGTTCCGATGGGACCACTATACCACTGATGATGGGCTAATGGGTCGGGAAACCAACTTGAATGCGGTATTCCTTGATCACCGAAATGCCATGTGGTTCGGGACAACTGCTGGCGTAGTAAAGGTGGACATGAATCATGGCGTTAGAAGTCCAGATAATATCAAGCCACGGTTGTACGTAACTCACCTCGCCATCAATCTCAAAGAACCCGATTGGAAGAACCTGGGATTTGACGCGAAACCTGTGGGTGCTCCGTCTGAGGTAGAAGTGAGTCACAAGGGTAACCACTTTACATTTTACTTCGACGGTATCAGCCTCACCTATCCCGATGATGTGCATTACCAGTTTATGCTCGAAGGTTTTGATAAGGACTGGCAGCCCATTACCACGGCGAATTTTGCGAATTATGCCAACTTGCCTTTTGAATCTTTCGTTTTTCGGGTTCGTGCCGTTGGAAAGGGAGGCACCATGAGTGACCCCGTTGCTATTGCCATCAATATCCGTCCACCGTTTTGGAGGTCATGGTGGTTTATGGTGCTATGCGCCCTGTCTGCCATTGGCCTGGTTGCTCTGATCTACCAGCGGCGCAAGAAAGAACTGATCACCCGACTTGAAAAGGAAAAGTTTGAGTATCGTTCGAAAATGTTGTTGCTCGAGCAGCAAACACTCAACTCCAGCATGAATCGTCATTTCATATTCAATGCGTTGAATTCCATACAGTACTACATCAATCGTCAGGATCGTCTGGCGGCGAATAAGTATTTGTCGGCATTCGCCAAATTGATCAGGAAGAATTTGGACAGTTCTCAAGTCAACCTCACCTCACTTCGCGATGAGGTGGAACGATTGGAATTGTACCTGGGGCTGGAACATATGCGTTTTCAAGATAAGTTCTCGTACCGCATCGACGTGGATGAGGATGTAGATGTAGACGGACTAAAAGTGCCTGCGATGTTGCTTCAGCCATTTTTGGAAAATAGCATCTGGCATGGAATCTTGCCTAAAGAAGAGCCCGGGGAAATAAGGATTCATATTTCTCGTTCTAATGGTAGTCTGGAGTTTACCATTACCGACAACGGTATTGGCATTGAAACCAGTCTGAAGAATAAACAGGTAAGTGGAAGTCACATTTCACAAGGGATGTCAATTACCTCAGGGCGCATTGATTTGTTGAACAAAATGTCGGGTGAACGCGTAGAACTGTTGGGCCCTTATGAGATTCGGGGCGAGGAAGGATTGGTGAAAGGAACAGAGGTAAAGATCATTCTACCTGTTAATTTTCACGAGATTTACGTGAATTAGTTGGATAATTGGTTGATCCTCATTATATTTGCTAGTACTGATAAGTGTATACAGTCGTTATGAAACGGTATTTGTTGTACATATTTGCGATGTTATTCCTTGTGGCTCTGTCATTTACGAGCTGTACCAAGATGGAAGAAATAGCCCCTGCGGGTGATGTTCAGAAGTTGGATGTACGTTCGATTGGAGAGGGTGATGATTTGTTGGACGATGAAGGAGATTCGACTGAAGCGGCTGACGAAGACGACGAAGAAGAAGGAGATGACACCGATGGCATCACCGATGAGGATGATGACGAAGATGAAGATGATAGCGACGCTCAGCGTGGTGTCGTTTCGAATGGCTAATTACAAGCCGAAAAATATTTTTTTCCCTCGCCTGGCGGGGGTTTTTTTTGCCCTTTTTTCCGGGTCACTTGTGTGAATCAAGTGTTCGTGCGTCGTCGTGTAGGATCCTGCCCTGTAAAGACCGATTGCTTTCATATCCCATCAATCTTTTTCACTCAGTTGTGTCTTCAGTATTGCTTTGAATGATCACCTGGTTCCGGCTCTGAAGGGGTCAGTCTGTGGTTTCGAGCGAAATGGCAATACGGAGCCGTGCTCTCAAGAATGGCAATTAGCTACAGTTGGTCAACGTGCACCGACTTGTAGGCAGAGCCTGGTTTCTCTGCGTTCTCCTCAAATAAAAAGCTAAAATAATTAGCAAAAGAAGAAAAACGTATTAAATTAGCTTCCCCTTTTATGAAAAAGGGATACCTATTCAAGTTGGACTTATCAATTGACCGATATGCAGGAGCGAGCGATCATGCATTTGGATCTCGACACGTTTTTCGTGTCTGTAGAGCGATTAATGGACAGTCGGTTGCGCGGGCTGCCTATCCTTATTGGCAGCACGAGCGATCGGGGAGTGGTGGCTGCCTGCAGCTATGAGGCCCGTACGTTTGGTGTTCATTCAGCCATGCCCATGAAATTGGCACGTGAGCTATGTCCGGAAGCGATCGTTATCCGTGGAAATTCATCCAACTACATGAAGTATTCCAGCATGGTAACCGAAATCATCAAGGAACAGGTTCCGGTTTATGAGAAGACTTCAGTGGATGAGTTCTACGTCGATCTCACCGGAATGGATCGGTTTTATGGTTGTGGGATGTTTGCCCATGAATTGCGTCAACGCATCATCCGGGAAACGGGACTGCCTATT
>JAGQVX010000207.1 GCA_020437755.1 Flavobacteriales bacterium | reverse complement strand
GCATTCCTCGCAGGTATTCTTAGGTGAAATGAACACCAATGCGCACTCCAATCATTCCACGATCAACCGTTGTGTAGTACGAATGGCACATCGATGAACCAGATAGACAGCTTGTTTCAAAAGGCATGATTCAGTTTCAGTCGTTCTCATAATCCCCTCACCACAACTTCCCGCCCTTTCCAGGTCGTTCCGGCAGTAAGACTCAGCAATGCGGAAATCACCAAAAGGAAAGGATTCAGTACCATCAACCAGGGGAATACCCATAAAAGCTCACGCTGATGCACGGCGCGGGTAATGCGCAATAGAAAAACACAGTCGGCCAATGATTTGAACAGGGTGAGTACGATGTAGGGTTTTAGCCATGTGTGGTCCAGGCACATCCCGGCTGCTGCCACCACCAGGGTGAGGTTGGCCAGGAGCACCAGCGCAGTTACCCATTTGGCGAATGCCCGATTTTCCCTGCGCGACTTACCCCCCCAACGGATACGTTGACTGAACCACGCTTTCCACGAGACCGGAGGAATTGACTCAGCGACCGTATGGGGATGAATGGTGGCCTTTATTTCATACGATGTGTCGGCAAGATCCCGCACTAAAAAATGATCGTCGCCACTGCTGATGTGCGCATGTCCTGAATAACCTCCTACCGCATCAAACGCCGCGCGCCGGAAGGCCAGATTAGCACCGTTGGCCATCAAGGGCTTCCCACCTGCTGCACACGCAATTCCCGATCCCATCAGGGAAAGAAATTCCAGGGACATCAGGAAGTCCTTTAATTGTTCGGACCGGAGGCGTACCGGCATGATGAGGAGTCCAAGGTGTTGATTGTCAAATTGATGCACGATTTCTTTAAGCCAGTCGGACCCCACCACCGTATCCGCATCCAGCGTTGCGATCAGGGTACCGCCTGATGCCTGTATTCCGGTGTTGAGCGCAGCTTTTTTCCCGGTTCCAACGCTGTCAATGGCGCGATGAGGACCTTGGAGCAGCTCATTCGCAATGCGTACACTAGCATCGGTACTTCCATCATTCACAGCTATGATTTCTACATGGGGGTAGGATTGTTGAAGCACGCTATTGAGGCATAAAGCCAAATGGGTTTCCTCGTTGCGGTACGGAATGACCACCGAAATCACCACCTTCCTGTCTGAGATCGCTGCAGGAACTTCATTCGATGCTCGCTTCCAGACATACAGCATCCAAAACACCAGCCCTACATAGGGCGCTATGAGCACCGCACCAATGATTCCCACTGCCATGTGGGCAAGTTAGTGGAATTGGGTCAGAGATTACCAATTGGGCTTAGTACATTTGGCGTATGCCTGCAACAAAGCAAAAAGAACGCGTCATATTGGGAATTGACCCGGGAACAACAGTAATGGGGTATGGACTCATTGAAGTTCAGGGTTCACAGGTGAAGTTGCTTGCCATGGGTGTCATCCAATTGCAAAAATATTCCGATCACGCGGTTAAGCTCAAGGTCATCTTTGACCGATGCAGCGGGCTTATCGATGAGTTCCATCCCGACGAACTGGCGATTGAGGCTCCGTTTTTTGGAAAGAACGTGCAGTCGATGCTCAAGCTGGGAAGGGCGCAAGGGGTAGCTATTGCGGCAGCGCTGAGCAGAGGAATGCAAGTCAATGAGTATGCTCCACGTAAGATTAAACAATCCATAACAGGCAATGGTAATGCGGCCAAAGAGCAAGTTGCGGCTATGTTGCAAAGCATTCTGAAAATTCCCGCCGCAGATATGCCGCGCGATCTCGATGCCACAGACGGATTAGCGGCTGCATTATGTCACTTTTACCAAAGTGCGCATCCCTTGGCCTCAGCGGGAAGCGGAAGCTGGAAGTCTTTTCTGTCGCAAAATCCCGGTAGGGTGAAGAAGTAATCGAAGGCGCTCAATGGTAATTCCTGCAGGACACACCTCCGCGTCTAGCGCTCGTCGTTGAGTACCGCAGTTATTAATTGAGTTTTTGACATGCCAATGGCTGCGGCCTGCTGGGGAATAATGCTTGCAGCCGAAAAGCCCGGAACGGTATTCACTTCGATGACATGAGGTTCGCCGCCATCAGGTACCAAAAAGTCCACGCGAATCATACCCCTGCAGTCGAGCAATCGGAAAATACGCTCGGCAAGAGCCTGGATTTTAGCGGTAAGGGCATCGTCGATCTGTGCCGGAGTAATTTCGCTGCTCTTTCCCTCGTACTTTGCCTGGTAGTCGAAGAATTCATTTTCAGAGATAATCTCCGTTACCGGCAAGGCCATTGGGACCCCCTGCTGAACAATCACACCGCACGTGAGCTCCCTTCCGCTTATGAAGTTCTCGATAATCACCTCATCATCGGCTTGAAGCGCCATGTTGATGGCAGCGTGAAGAGCCTCTTTTGCGTTGACGCGGGATGTACACAAGCTGGAGCCACCTTGATTGGGTTTCACAAATAGAGGAAGGCCGAGCCGCGACACAATATCAGACGTGCTGTAGTGATCGTCTTTGCGGAGCATGATGTTGCGAGCGCTGGCAAAGCCATGTGCATTGAGTACCTGATTGGTAGCGCTTTTATTGAAGGTCAATGCCATGTTAAACACATCGCCGGTGGTGTGGGGAATTCCCAGTAGTTCGAAGTATCCTTGAAGAATTCCGTTTTCCCCCGGTGTGCCGTGAACGATGATAAAGGCTTTATCGCATTGCCATTTGCCTTGTGCTCCCGGAATGGAAAAATCCGACTTATCCACTTCAACCACACCCTGCGGTGTGTGGGCATGCCACCCCTTCGTGTCGATAGTAATGAGCATGGGTTCGAAAACTGTGCGATCGATATGATCCATAATCATTTGGGCGCTGCGCAAGGAAACGGCAGCTTCTCCGGAAAAGCCTCCGGCAACAACGGCGATTTTTTTTGTGCTCATAGTGAACGAATGAATACTTCAAATTTGCTCATTCCGCGACTTGCCGTTTATCACCTAAACAAATGCTTTGAACACATGAAGGTTGACATTGGTCTCAGCAAGTTGTAAAATTGCGTTCCAACTTAAAATATTTGAGATGAATAAATGGATCATGGCATTAATTGCCGGAAGTTTTGCGCTAAGCGTACAAGCCCAAAATGGAGGTGACAACTTTCCATACACCTTCAAAGTGGTGAAGGACAACACGGCAACGGAAACCAAGGATCAGTGCAATACGGGCACTTGCTGGAGTTTTGCTACTTCCTCGTTCATTGAGTCGGAGTTGATCCGAATGGGGAAAGGTGAGCATGATATTTCAGAAATGTATGCCGTACGTATGACCTATCCCATGAAGGCCGAGAACTATGTACGGTATCAGGGCAAGGCGCAATTTGGTCCAGGAAGTCTGAGTCATGATGTTATCAACGTTATTCGCGAATACGGAATCGTACCCGAATCGGTGTACAGCGGACTGGATGCCAATCAGAAAAGACATGATCATGGAGAATTGGATGCGGTGCTCGAAGGTATGGTGAAGGCCGTGGTGGATAAGAATCACGGGAGAATAAGCGGAGATTGGGATGACGCGGTTGATGCGGTGTTGGATGTGTATTTGGGAGAGGCTCCCGAGGCATTTGAGTACCAGGGCAAGCGATATACGCCACAAAGTTTCCGCGATGCAATGGAGTTAAATCCCGACGATTATGTGAGCATTACCTCGTTTACACATCACGAGTTCTATGACGATTTCATCCTGGAAGTGCCCGACAATTTCTCACAAGGCGAGTTTTATAACGTGCCGTTGGATGAATTGGTACGTATAACTAAGGACGCCCTTGCGGCTGGATTCACCGTGGCATGGGACGCTGATGTT
>JAGQVX010000206.1 GCA_020437755.1 Flavobacteriales bacterium | reverse complement strand
AGGTAGGCTCCTGTATCATTGGCCCAAACCAGGAGAATCACCCCCAGGGGAATGGTATAATCATATCCACCGGAAACACCTCCCAGCGCCGGAATCAGTACAAATGGAAACACCACATAGATTACACCCAGCCAGGTTAGCGACAAATCGGCAAGGGGGAAAGACTTCTTACTGAGCAGCCACGAGGCGGATCCGGCAATCACAGGAAAAACCAGCCAAGCCAGTTGTCCTACTCCCCACCAATTGGCGAAAACCCCATAGGTGAGGGTGTACAGCATCATTCCCGTAACAATACCGAGCAGTTGAAAAGGCTTGCCTGCGCCGGCTTTGGCGCCCAACTGATAAAACTCGCGCAATCCAAGAGCCGCAAATAACCCAAACAGCAGTCCACATAATCCCAAACCATCCATCATGCTGTAGAGCACAACAAAGCAGAATACCACTGCTGTTAGCGTTCGGGTAATGAGGTTCTTCATTCGAGTGTCTTCTCAATTAATCGGCGGGCTGCAATCACGTCTTCTCCTTTTACCGACAGTTCAACCTGACCAAAAAGGTTGTGTGCGCTGGACATTTTATTGAGCAGCAGGCATGGGATTTCATTAGAAACCAGCATTTGCCTCAACAACTCAGCATGCGTTGCATCGGTAGTGGTATAGAGCAGAACCCACTGAGACATGCTCAGGAAGTTTGTTGATCACCATCCTTAGGCTCTTCATCGGGAGTCTCCGGAGTGTCCTGTTCGGCACTTACTGAAGGTTCCGTTGAAGCTTCCTCTCCTGTGGGTTCGAGGTCGAGTACTTCCTCGGCTACTTTAGTTATTGATTCTTCCTCTTCCGGATCGGGGAAAGGGCGCTTACCAATAATCTCCACGAGGTCGTCCTTGAAAATCACTTCCTTTTCGAGCAGCTTCGAAGCGAGTGCTTTCAGCTTATCCTTGTTCGTCTCCAAAATATGCTTCGCTCGCGTGTAGGCCTTTTCAATAATCTTGCTCACCTCTTCATCGATGATGCGTGCCGTTTCTTCACTGTAAGGCTTGGTAAATGTCGATTCACCTCGCGAGTCGTAATAGCTGCGGTTTCCGATACGCTTGTTCAATCCGTAAACGGATACCATCGCATAAGCTTGCTTGGTGACCTTCTCCAAATCGCTAAGCGCACCGGTGGAAATTTTACCAAACATGATTTCCTCTGCCGCACGTCCACCCATGGCCGCACACATTTCGTCGAAAATCTGATCGGTGGTGGTAATCTGCCGCTCCTCGGGCAGGTACCATGCGGCACCTAATGACTGTCCCCTTGGTACGATGGTCACTTTTACCAGCGGAGATGCATGCTCCAGCAACCAACTTACCATAGCATGCCCTGCTTCGTGGAAGGCTATGGTTTTCTTCTCACGTGCTGAAATAATCTTGTTCTTCTTCTCAAGGCCACCCACGACACGGTCAACCGCATCGAGGAAGTCCTGCATTTGAACCAATTCCTTGTTGCGACGGGCAGCGATGAGCGCGGCTTCGTTACAGATATTGGCAATATCGGCACCGCTGAAGCCGGGAGTCTGCTTTGCGAGGAAAGCAATATCAACCGACTGATCAATTTTAATGGGCTTCAGGTGAACTTCGAGGATTTGCTTGCGCTCTTTAAGGTCGGGCATATCCACATAAATCTGTCGGTCGAAACGTCCTGCGCGCATAAGTGCTTTATCGAGAATATCCGCACGGTTGGTTGCCGCGATGATAATCACCCCTGAATTGGTTCCAAAACCATCCATTTCGGTAAGCAACTGGTTCAAGGTGTTTTCCCGTTCGTCATTCGAACTGAAGCTCGCATTCTTTCCGCGTGCCCTTCCGATAGCATCAATCTCATCGATGAATACAATGGCAGGAGATTTCTCTTTCGCTTGCTTGAACAAGTCACGTACACGTGAAGCTCCAACCCCGACAAACATTTCTACGAAGTCGGATCCTGACAAGCTGAAGAATGGTACTTGCGCTTCACCGGCTACCGCTTTTGCAAGCAACGTCTTACCCGTTCCCGGAGGGCCTACGAGCAAAGCACCTTTAGGAATCTTGGCACCCAGCAATGTGTACTTCTTAGGATTCTTGAGGAAGTCAACTATTTCCTTCAACTCCTCCTTGGCACCTTCCAGACCCGCAACATGATTGAAGTTTACGTCTGTTCCTTTACCTTTTTCAAACAGTTGAGCCCTAGATTTTCCAATATTGAAAATTTGCCCCCCTCCCGCCGGACCACTGCCCAGTCTGCGCATGAGCACGAGCCATACGGCAATGAGGATACCGATGAAAATAATCCAGGTAATAAGGGTTTGTCCGAACTCATTGGTGCGGCGATACTCAATGCTGAAGCCACGCTCATCAGACAATTGTTTTACTTGTTCGAGCGTGGTTGGATCGCCAAGGCCCACGATGTAGTGAGCCGACTTTCCACCAAGACCTTTCATAATTCCATCTTCGGGAATATCATCCTGATGGGCTTTGATTCCTTTTTCATTCAGCCATACTTCAGCTTGAGAAAGGTCGTGCACCACCACTTGGGAAACCATGGTATCCCGGGCCATTTCGATGAACTTCGTGTAATCGATGGATTTCCCACCACCCGTTTTCTGGAACATCATCATTCCGATGAGTACGGCGCCAATCACCGCATAAATCCAGTAAAAATTGAGGGATTTCTTGGGTTGTTTATCGTTGTTTGAATTGTTCTCTGACATCTTCCAATTAGTGTTTTAGCATTAAGCCCGATTCTCAATCATGCGAATATCCGCATCTGCCCACAACTCTTCGAGCTGGTAAAAAGCACGGGTATCTTTGTGAAAAATGTGGACAACCACATCAGCAAAGTCTTGCAACACCCAGGTTGCATTTCGGGTACCTTCCGTGCGAAAAGGTCCTTCTCCCAATTTCTTTTCAGTAAAAGCTTCAACGGAACGAGCAATAGCTTCCACCTGGGTGGTGGATGAACCCGAACAGATCACAAAATAATCGGCCGCTGAATTTTCGATGGACCGGAGATCCAGGACGACAATGTCTTCTCCTTTCACCTCCTGAATTCCCGCTACTATGGCATCGAGCAACGCCGTGGACTGCGGGTTTCCTGTTTTTTTAGTCATTCAGTACTTAATCTGATATTCCAACAAAAGTAATACTTTTACACGATCTTATTCCGGACAAACCGTCGCCCAAATCGCGTTTTTTGCAAAATTTACAACTCATCTCAGGTCACTCCGTCATCGAGTTGGATACGGTCGACTCCACCAACAATTATGCTGCCAACCTGGCCAAATCCGGCCAAATCGGAAATGGGACAGTAATTCTGTCAGCACATCAGTCACATGGCAGGGGGCAACGTGGTCATATATGGCAGAGTGATGCGGGCACCAACCTGCTCATGTCCTACGTTCTGACCCGACCCATCTTCACGCACGAGACTCAATTCTACCTCAACAAAGCAGTGGCGCTTGGTGTTCGCGACATGGTGGAAAAGGCATCCGCCAAATGCTGTAAAATCAAGTGGCCCAACGACATTTTTTGCGATGGACTCAAGCTGGGCGGTATTCTGATCGAAAATTCGTGGAGAGCTCAAACCTTGAGCTCGTGTATCATTGGAATCGGTCTCAATGTGAATCAAACGGAATTCGACACCTTGCGTGCAACCTCACTTGCGGAGATACTCGGGAAGGAACAAGATGTAAAATCATGTCTTCGTAGTATACTGGAATCGTTGGATGTACGGCTGGAGCAGGTTGCCCGGAAGCAATGGCGGCAGATCGCTGATGCATTTGGCGAATGCCTGTACCTCAAAGATCAAATCACTGACAT
>JAGQVX010000205.1 GCA_020437755.1 Flavobacteriales bacterium | reverse complement strand
AGGGACGACAATCACGAACTTCCACTCATGAAGCGCTATCCCCTTCTGGCCTTGGTGATTGTGGCGGCAGCCGGATTGGTTTTCATCAAGATCCGCGAGGATTTGGGAGAGATGGAATTGCCTGTCTTAGTGTACACCATCGTGATTACTACCATGAGCATAACGGCATTGAACCGACAGGCAAAAACATCCAGAGCTAGCTTCGCTATGGTCATGGCTGGTGCGTTGTTGTTCATGACTTCGGATAGTCTCATTGCCTGGGATCGCTTCCATGGTACCATTGATCTGGCTTCAGTGTGGATCATGTTGACCTACATCGCAGCGCAGGGATTGATAGTGTACGGATTGATGGCCGGTCGAAAAGCCGACTTTGAGGGGTCAACGACGGATGCGTGACAGATAAATGCCCAGCATAATAATGGCGGCGAAGATGAGCATTTCCCATTGAAGCGCCTCACCAAAGAACCATCCCCATATCACGGCTACTACGGGGATCATATAAGTAACCATCGATCCAAAAATCCCCGAGGTCATTTGAATCAAGCGGTTAAACAACACGAGTGCCATGGCCGTACCCACAATACCAAGAATGGCGACGAATCCCACACCGGCCCAAGCTCCGGGCATCGTTTGAAGTCGATCGGGAAAATCTGAAAATCCCAAATAAACGGCACTGGGCAATCCGGCGAAAAACAAAGCGTAGGCAGCAATCGTCACCGGCGGAACTCCGGAGAGCTTCGAGTGGATGATGTTGACGCTGATTCCATAGAAGA
The DNA here is from genome assembly GCA_020437755.1 of Flavobacteriales bacterium. GTDB lineage: Bacteria > Bacteroidota > Bacteroidia > Flavobacteriales_D > Sanyastnellaceae > JADFAK01. The sequence goes on along the minus strand of JAGQVX010000205.1, from coordinate 3,091 downwards.
ACGTGGCCAGGATAGCGAATGCGGCATAATACAAGTTCAAAGACTCACCAATGGATTGCAGCATCATCAGTCCGGTAGCACCTGCAAAGCCCAAACAAACACCCAGCAACTGAACCCAGCGCAACCGCAAGCCAAACAATATCATCCCCACCAAAAGTGTAAAAAATGGAGTCAGTCCGTTGAGCACGCCTGCATAAGCACTGGCAATGTGCGTTTCGGCCAGGGTAAACAGATATGCCGGCATGCCGTTGCCAATCATTCCCACCAAAAAGATGAACTTCAATTGTTCAAACCGCACCTTTTTTCGGTGCAAAATGGCAATAGGCAAAAGAACCAATCCGGCGAATGTCAGGCGCATGGCTCCCACCTGCCACGAGGTGAACAAGGGCTGTCCGTTGGTTCCATACATTCCCAGTTTCATGAGGATGAAGGAGCTTCCCCAAATAATCGCCAGAATGATCAACAGGAAGTAGGGGAAGAAGCGCGATTGAGTCACCGTTTCAAAATTTCGGCAAATGTATGGAAAGCGGGTTCTATTTGACAGGGTCCTGAATGGGCATAATTTTCCGGAACTTGGGAATCTCACAATATGTGTGAACTGGTCGCGGAAAGCAGGTCTGCAATGTGCTAATTGAGTAACTTCGTACTCTCAAAACAGCAGAATGATGAAGAAAATTTTGGGAATTCTCGCAGTAGCAGCTCTAATGTTTATATCGTGCGGAGAAGAACAGAAAACCAAACAAATAGACCCGGACAAAAAAGCGGTAGCACGCATTGAGATTGAAGGTATGATGTGTGCCCAGGGTTGTGGAGGCAAAATCACCAAGGAACTCAATGAGCTTGATTGTGTTGCAGGTACCACGATTGAATTTGACGAAAACAATCCGGTTGATGTGGCAGTTGTAGAGTTCGAAAAAGGGGCCTGCGACGAAAAGTCATTTACCGACAAGATTGCGGCTATAGGTGATGGTGCCTACAAAGTGGTCAAGGTGACTATTGAATAACGAATTCCAGGCACAGTGAAGCGGAGCGACTTTCTGAAATCCATGCTATTGGCTTCTCTTGCTACTAAAGGTATGGGATTAAAAGCATTGGACCATTGGTCAAAAACGGCCACTCCAACGGCAAAAATGCCGGTGTTGTTTCTCGGACATGGTAGTCCGATGAATGCCATTGAAGAGAATGAGTTTGTGGCGGGATTCCGCAATATTGGTAAGCAAATTTCCTCCCCGCGCGCTATTTTGTGTATTTCGGCTCATTGGGAAACCAAGGGTACGCGCATCACAGCCATGGAACACCCTCGCACCATTCATGATTTCGGAGGTTTTCCGGAGGCATTGTACCAGCAGCAGTACCCTGCGCCGGGTAGTCCGCAACTGGCCAAAGAAACTGCCGGACTCATTACCAGTGCGCCGGTAGAGATGGATCATGATTGGGGTTTGGATCACGGTGCCTGGACGGTAATCAAGCACATGTACCCCAATGCCAATGTCCCCGTGATTCAAATGAGTCTGGATTATACCAAGCCACCGCAATACCACTATGAGTTGGCGCAGCAACTTGCAGCTCTGCGTAATAAAGGAGTGTTGATTGTGGGTAGCGGGAATATGGTGCACAACTTGCGATTGGTTGCCTGGGATAAGCTTCAGGCCGACAATTATGGTTATGACTGGACCCTTGAGGCGCGTGAATTCATGAACAATTGCATTGTGTCGGGATCTCATGACCCGTTGATTCATTATGCCCGACAAGGAACCGCATTACAGAAGGCCATTCCAACGCCCGAGCACTTTTTACCGTTGTTGTATGTATTAGCTCTTCAGGAAAAGGGAGAACAGGCCGAGTTGTTCAACGACAAGGCATTGGGAGGGTCACTTACCATGACTTCGGTGTCTATTTCTTAGGAAAAGGGCACATACGTGCAAATGTCAGGGGAGCACTTCGGGGCATCTTGGTCTGTCTCGTTGGAATACATCTTATCCCATTGGAATAGAGGCCAGCACTTCATCACCTCCATCGCGCGATGAATGAACGGCAATTTTTCCCTTCAACTGCTCCACACGCGCTTCCGCCGATTGGAACATCATGGTTTGTTTGTGCTGACTCATCCCGCGTACTGCAATCTCCATTTTCCCACCTGAGCTCATGACGGTAAGGTAGATGTTGCCTTCTTTTTGAGAAGATACGGTATCCACCAAAAGATTTTCCACGACGCGATACACCGCCTGTCGGTAAGATTTGTTGAGCTTCTCCACGTTGGAATCAAAGTGGATGGTCAGTCCCGAATGCCCTTCGAGCGTTGAGATAAGATACTTAATGGCATGCACCAAACTCACTTGAATGTAGGGATTAAAGTACTGATTGGTAAGAAATTTTGCCGCTTCAATGGCTCCCTGGATGGTTTGTTCCGGAAGTTCAACCCCCGGTAGCACAAGTTTTTTGTCGCGCACCGCCTGACCCAATTCCTTCCACAATAGATTCGAAATGCGCTTGTTCTCTTCCTCTTTTACTTCCAATACGGCGGCCGTTTTTGCCCGCTGCTGGATAATCCGTTTGTTAAAGAACCACAGCAACACTCCTCCCAAAAGCACAATACCCCCAATAATCAACAAGAACCACTGACGCTGTCGGGATTTCGCCAATTCGGTTTTAGCGATTTCGAGGTCTTTTTGAGCCATGTCGTATTGGAGGGCGAGTTCTACAATACTGGATTGAATACTTGCCGATTGAATGGAATCGTACAGGCCATAATACAAATCATAATGGTCTATTGAATTCTTGTACTGACCAAAATTGTAGTATAGATCACCTAAGTTTTAGTGAGCGAACATTTTGCTCTCTGGTAGTCCATATTTACCTGCTAGATGCACACTTTCAAGCAAATATTTCTCAGAAAGAGGGAAGTCATCCGCATTAAGATAATTTGCTCCAATATTGATCATTGCAATCACAAGTCCCGAAGTATCATTTATGGATTTTTTTAGCTGCAAAGAGCTTTGAAAAAGACTATCTGCTAACGTGTTGTGCTATTGAAATTGTTAATTGAATTTCAGAAAAAAGGCCGTGCATTTCACTGGCATTCAATATTTTA
>JAGQVX010000204.1 GCA_020437755.1 Flavobacteriales bacterium | reverse complement strand
ATTTTATTGCCATTCCGACGAATAATCCGAAAACCCCGACACCTTCGAATCATTATTTGGCGAATGCCATAAATGCTTGATCATGCGCACGATAGCGGGCGCTTTATCCCGGTTGAATGCCGTTATTATTATACGAGAGGCGCTGAAAAAACAGCAGAATTATTAACGAATAAAACAGGAGGATATGAAATCATTAATTGGAAGTATGCTGGTAGTGTTAACATTGGGTATGCATGCGCAAATGTACACGTCCTTCACCCCTTCGGGAGATGAAGTGATGCATCATCAAACGGCTGAAGTTTCAGCCAAATCGGGCGTGATCTTGCGCAGTGAACCCAGCACTCGGGCGGCATCCCTGGGGAAAATCAAACATGGTGAGACGGTTTCGGTTTTTCAATCGGATCGGTTTCCGGAAGAAACCATTGAAGGCCACACAGCCCGGTGGGTTAAGGTATGCCACAAGGGCAAATGCGGATATGTTTTCAGTGGTTTTATCACTACTCCACGGACGTACGCAGTACATTTTCCCGAGGTTGAACCCCAACTGAATACCGCCGAGAACCAGGTAGTGGCGGTCTGTTTCAGTCAGGAGCATGGATACTACACTTTATTGATTGAGGCGTCGGCATTAAGTAGTACTGAGGGTTGGAATCGGGCGCGTTGCCGCGAGTTAGGGGTGTTGTTTGTGGTAGAAGGCGTGAAATCGGTGGGACGGATTCATGAAGCGTGGTTTGGCAGTTGTGAAATCTTGCCGGGGGAGTTGGCAGACCTTGCCGGACAAGCACTTACGGCTTCCGGGTCTACTGAGTTGCGCAATGGGACGCTGACACTTGCCAACTACAAGCTGATGCGGTGGAATTCAGAGGCGCATTTGGAGTTGGAAGTGCTTGCCCGTGCTGCAGATTTGGCACTTGGCTATTCAGGAATTCCCGAGTTGAGGTGGTTTGGGGATTTGGATGGAGATGGGAAAGCCGACCTGATCATGCAGTTTGAGACCGAGCGTGGTATGGTCAATACGCTGATGCTTTCGGGACTGGCAGAGTACCCGGAACCTTACCGTTGCGTTGCCTTGTCTAATTCCGAAATCTTATAGGTATTTGGTGGCCTCCTTGTAGCTCAAGGGTTTGAGTTCGTGAGTTTCGACATAGTGACGCACGCGATCGGGGTGGGTTTTGCTGTACTGACGCAAGGCCCACCCGATTGCTTTTCGGATAAAGAACTCATTCACTTCCAGATGCGGAGTGAGGTAGCGAAATAAGCGCCCTTCATTTACCTGGTCTTTGTACTTCAACTGGTAAATCATAGTGACCCGATTAAGCCAGAAATTGGAATGTTCGTTCCAGGCTTCCATGACATGATCCGGATGTGGGGAGGTGGTTTTGTACCAGTGTCCGGTAATATTCGAAGCAATAAAATCCACGGTATCCCACCAGGACTTGTTGAGAACCATGAATTCGATGAGTTCATCCATGTCATCCGGCCATTGCTTGCGCATTCTGTAAACCAGCTCCATTCCAACATACTGCCATTCGCGTTCGGGCTGATCCCAGCAATAGTGAATTACTGCTTCTGTATCGGTGGGTAGTCCGTGTGCTTTGATGAATGCTTTGAGCATTTCACCTCGGGGAGTAGCCATGATGCCATAGTAATCGAATCGCCCTTTCATGTAGGCAGACATTTGCTCTGCCCGCGCCGGATTTGACGCAGCTTCGAATTGATCGCGGATAGGTTGAAGAAAAGAATCCATGAAATGTTTTTAGGAACAGGCTTTTTGGCGTTTTTTCGCATTCACTTTGACGCGCAAGATAGTCATATCCCTCCTTTTACTGGTTGTACCAACCCTTGTAGGATTGGCGCAAAAAGTAGATTCTGTTTGGGTAGTTGGTGGGCATCGGCCTTTACCACTTCCCAATAAACTCATTCGAACAGAGTTTCTGCTCGACGGTCGCTATACAAACGCTTATGGTGATGACGTTCGGTTGCTTGGATTCAGGACCGGTATCGAGATTAAGAGGGTGCATCGCATGGGCTTCGGATTGTATACGCTTACTTCTCCAATAGTGAAATACTCCTATGGCGATGTAGAAGGTGAGGTGGATGTGGCGCATTTCACATTTTCATACATCAGCACCTATTACGAGCGGGTATTGTTCTTCAACAAGCGTTGGGAATGGGTTGCAACCGGCCATGCAGGAAGAGGAAGCATACGCGCTTCATACAGTGTGGCCGGAAAAGAGGAATTCGTAGAAGCTCCCCCTGTGCCGGTGAGTCCGCTGGAATTGTCCACCAGTTTGTACTTTCATCCCACCTGGTGGCTTTCAGTGGGTGCAGGCGGCGGTTACCGATATATGACGCGCACTCCAAGGGAAGTACGTTCTACATACAACAGTCCGGTTGTTCTGTTTCGTGTGAAATTACGGTTTGTCAAGATCGTTCGTCGTATGTTCAATGAAAATGTCAAATATGAGTACTGATCAGGTGCATGAGCGCATGGTGAAGCTTGCGCAGGAGCTGAATCGACACAATCACAGCTATTATGTATTGGCTAAACCCGAGATTTCAGACCAGGAGTTTGATGCCATGTTGCGCGAACTTGAAAATCTCGAACAGCAGTATCCCCATTTGGCGGATGCCAACTCACCCACCAAACGCGTAGGCGGAGATCTCACGGATACGTTTGAAAAGGTCACTCACCGGTTTCCTATGCTATCATTGAGCAACACCTATTCAAAGGAGGAGGTCGCCGAATGGGAGGCACGCATCAAAAAACTCGTGGAGGGAGAAATGGAGTACGTGCTGGAGCTCAAATACGATGGTGTGGCGATTTCGCTGACTTATGAAAATGGCCGGCTATTGCGCGCTGTGACCCGAGGGGATGGAACACAAGGAGAAGATGTGACGCTGAACGTGCGTACCATACGAACCATTCCTTTGGCACTGCATGGCGACTTTCCGGAAGATTTTGACATTCGGGGTGAGATATTCCTTCCTTTGAAAGAGTTTGAGCGCCTCAATGAGGAACGCGCAAGTAAGGGGGAAGAATTGTATGCGAATCCGCGCAATACAGCGGCGGGTACATTGAAAAATAAGGATAGTGCCTTTGTGGCACAGCGAAATCTGGATTGTTTCCTGTACAGTATATATACAGAGCGTTCCCTTTTCTCTACGCATTTTGAAGGACTCAGCCACGCGGGCAAATGGGGTTTTAAAGTCCCGGGTACTGAACAGCATTTGATTCGGGTGGTGTCGGATATTGATGGCATCATGGATTTTATTACCTATTGGGATCAGGAACGCCATCAATTGCCTTTCGAAATTGATGGTATTGTGATTAAGGTGAATCGATATGATCAACAGGAGGAACTCGGATTCACAGCCAAATCACCCCGTTGGGCCATTGCGTATAAGTTTAAGGCTGAATCCATGAGCACTCGATTAAACGGAGTGACTTATCAAGTAGGGCGCACAGGTGCGATTACCCCGGTAGCCGAGTTGGAACCGATCTTCCTCGCGGGAACCACCGTTAAGCGCGCCTCCCTGCACAACGCTGATCAGATCGCCCGATTGGATCTTCGGGTTGGGGATTTTGTTTTTGTCGAGAAAGGCGGAGAAATCATACCTAAAGTTACCGGAGTAGACTTGGAAAAACGCCCGGCAGATACGCAGCCCTTCGAATATACCTCGGAATGTCCGGAATGCGGTACGGCGCTCGTCCGACAAGAAGGCGAGGCACTGCATTACTGTCCGAATGTCTATGGTTGTCCGCCTCAAGTAAAAGGTCGAATTGATCATTTTATCTCTCGCAAGGCGATGAATATCGACGGACTGGGAACGGAGACTGTTGATCAGTTGTGGCAGGAGGGGTTGATTCAC
>JAGQVX010000203.1 GCA_020437755.1 Flavobacteriales bacterium | reverse complement strand
GACTGGAGTTTGCTTCATTCCCAGGGAATAACCTTTGAATGCATCTTTTTTACGATGGAGCAAACCTACCATATCAAGCACCTGATCGATAACCGTGGGATCAACTTCTCGAATCAGCGAACTTAAACGGAGGTTTTGTTCGGCATCCATATAGGGATAGAATACCGGACGTTCGAGAATCGCCCCAATACGCTTACGAACATCGGCACCTCCACCCTTTCCGAACCAGGAAAAGCTTCCCGATGTAGGCTGAGTGACTCCCAAAACCATCCCCAGCGTAGTAGTCTTTCCGCTTCCATTCGGACCGAGAATGCCGAATACCTGTCCGGCCTGAATCTCGAGATTCAAGCCGTTAACCGCGGTTAGACGTCCATATTTTTTGATCAGATGATCAACCTGAAGTACACTCATTGATTAAAAATATTGATAGACCCCAAGCCTCCCAATAAGCTTCCGGTACCGGGATTCTGCAACAAATCAATAACCACTTTAGGATCGACTTCACCCACAATCTCAATGTAGGTTGTGGATTCTGCACTTTCAACCAGTACACACGAAATGCTATTCCGCCCCTTTCCTACAACTCCAATATAGGCTTGGGTTCCTTCGCGGGTCATGCTCATCATTTCCTCGAATCCTACCTCCCGGATGGCAGCCTTCATTTGTTCAAGAGACTTATTGGAGCGCTCGCCCGGCGCCGCGCTCCAATGAATAATCTTGTCAATTCCCGATGCCTTTTCGGCCAGATAGCCGGTGGTGTCGGACATCAGACAAATGGCGCGAATCATGCTCTCATAGAGGTACTCCACTTCATGCGATTCATAATTCTCCTCGATGACATCAACCACGGCAGATTGAGAAAATGCCATTGCTGAAATGCACATTCCAAGAAAAAGCAATAGCGATCGCATCATTTCTCTTCTACGTTTTCGAGGTAGTTCATCTTGTCAATTTCCAATGCACGGGCGAGCTTACTGATTTGACTCAAATCGATATCGCCCAGCAGACTCAACACAAAGAACTCTCCACCGCCGTAGCCGATCATGACCAATTCATTCACAACTCCCGACTTCTCTTTAATCAGAAAGGTGATGTCTTCTGTGGGATCATCAACAGTCATGAGTACTTCATACTCCTTGCCGGTGCGCTTTAAGGCAGTTTGATACAACCCCGCACCTCCAACAGAATCGGTTTTGGCAATCATGCGCATACCGGTGAGTTTTGAAATAGCCTCCAGAATTTCCTTCTCGTCCGGATCATCACTCTCTACATGGGTAAACAACTCAAACATCTTCGCCGAAACGGATATCTTCGTGAAGCTTTCAGATTTCTCGTAATCGGTAAAGTGCTTGGCAATGACATCATTTTGAGCGGCTGCGACAAGCGCAAATAGCAACAATGCGGTAGTATTAATTAGTCTCTTCATCGGAGTCGGATTTCAGATTGTCTTGAACTTCATTGAATTTGGTGAGCTTGAGCGACTGCTCTCTGCCTTGGTTGAGTTTTGAACTCACCATGAACAGCGCGGAACGCGTTTGCTGGAAGGCCTCGAACACCTGTGGATCATGAAGCACGTTCTCTTCAGTCACTGCAGTGGATGTCCCCGTAAGCTGTCCGTCATCACCGGGATTAATAAAAACCAGAGCCAGGAGGAAAATGGCAGCTACAACAGCAACGGCCTGTACGAATGGACGCAGCATGACGATACGGCCATTTCGGGGTTTCTTACCCTGTATCTCCGCAAGGATGCGCTGGTCAAAATCGGAACTCAATTCGGGCTCCGGCTCGTTGAGTGTGTCAAAATAGGAAGCCACCGCAAGATATTTCTCGGGTACCTCATTATAGGCAAAGTATTCCGAAAGGGCCGCCTCCTCTTCAAGTGACGTCTCGCCATTCCAGAACTTCGTTACCAGTTGGTCGATATTATGCTGATTCAATCCCATAGGTTGTCCATTGGGTAATTTTTTCTTGTATTGTTTTTCTCGCCCGATGCAAATTCACCTTCACCACGTTAATATCCGCTCCCAGGATATCGGCAATCTCCTTGTAAGACATCCCTTGAAAGTCACGCAGTTCCACTACTTCTTTTTGTTTCAGGGGAAGCATGTCAATGACTTTCTTAATCTTGCTCATCATTTCCTTTCGTTCCAACTGAACATCGGGAGTGGCTTCCTGAGACGGGCTCAAATGGTAATCCTGCAACTCACTGGTTTGAGAAGATTTTGACTTCAGCACATCCAGTGAACGATTTCGGGTAAGTGTCATACACCATGCTTCAATGTTTTTGATATCGTCCGCCTTTTCTTGTGCGTTCCATACTTTCAACATCACATCCTGAACAATATCTTCTGCTTCTTCACGATTTCGCACATAACGAAAAGCGAAGGCAAAAAGCTTGTTCTTCAGCGGTAATACGGTATCCTTAAATTCCTGTACGGTCATGGTCGAGGGGAAGACGCTTCACATTTTCTTTTGTTACAGCCAACCTTTAACTTTTTTTTCGCGTCTCCTAATATACAGGCCTCTGTGGAAAAGAAAATGGCTGCGCGCTCATTCTTTTCGTATATTTAGGCTTGAAAGACAGACCTTTATAGAATGAACATCCGATTACTACTAGTGGTATCCAGCTTGTTGATCCTGCTGACGCAAAGTTCAGCGCAGGATCGATCGGGGGTTCCATTCAGCTGGAGTTCATCGGGTGTTTTTGAGTCTACCTTGGTTTTTGAGCACATGCCCGAAGTCAATGTTTTTCAACTGCTCAATGAAGATCTGAACGAAGAGCAATACAAAAACCTCCCTTATCGGTTTGCACACCGTCACTCGGCGTCTTTCAATCTGCAAAACTCAGGGCGTTGGTTTGACCTGATCAACAACGCCAACTTGTGGATTCTCGGTATTGAATGTCCGGAAGCCTATGGCATCAGTCTCACATTTGGAGAGTTCTACCTGCCTCAAGGTTCACGAATGTACATCTACAATGAAGATCATACCCGACTCATCGGCGGATTTACATCGGAAGACAATACACCTTCGGGAACGTTGATCCTTCCTGCACTGCCGGGTGAACGGATTATTGTTGAGTACTACGAACCGGGCAGTGTCGCCGGAGAAGGCGAATTGAGTATCCGATCAGTAGCGCATGTGTACAAGGATATTTTCAACACCGGGTGGGATGTCGATTCTCGAAATGAATGCTACATCAACAGCTCATGTGGGGATGCGCGATCATGGCAAGAAGTTTCGGATGCCACGGTGCAAATCACTGTTGATGGTGGAACGCGCTGGTGCAATGGCGTTTTGGTGAACCAAAACGGTCGCTGGACGCGTCCTTATGTAATCACTTCTCTCCAGGCTTATTATGATTCACCCGATAATTGGTTGTTTACATTCAATCACCGAAGTGAAAGCTGTGAGCACTCCAACTACAACGGAGAGATGACCATTGAATTTTCTACGTCAGGAGCCGAAATTCTGGCTATTGATGAAGAGGCCGGACTCATGATGCTGAGGCTGTTTCACGCTCCTACGCGCGACTGGGACGTGTTTTACAGTGGTTGGGATCGTACGGAAAATAATCAGATTTCCAATGTTGCTTGTACGCATCATCCGGAAGGTCAATACCGCAAATTTTCAGCTTCCGAAGGAAGTGCCTGGATTACAACATGGAATGATCTCGCAGTTTGGCAGGTTGATTCGTGGTCGACAGGAACGGTTGGCCCCGGTGGCGTTGGTGCACCCTTGTTTAATGAAGAAGGGCAACTCATTGGTATCTACGCCGGTGGATACGACTCCTGTCAGGATAATGGCTACGAGTATTTTATTCCGTTCTCGGCAGCTTGGGACACGTTTAAGAATTTCCTCGATCCCACAGAT
>JAGQVX010000202.1 GCA_020437755.1 Flavobacteriales bacterium | reverse complement strand
CCATCAATGGCCAGGAACTCTGCGGGGAGTGGGGCAGGGGTGGACGTAACTTCGACCATCGTTTCGACGATGCGGGTCACTTCTTCGGTGACGATGCGGGTCACTTCAACTTCCTCAACCACCGGCACCTCGACGGTCACCTCTACTTCTTGGATGACTTCGACTGTTACCGGCACCTCGACGGTTTCCGTGACAATCTCTGGCTCGGCCGTAGCGCAGGCCGCAAGCAATAACAGAGCAAAACTAAACAGTAATTTTTTCATAGAACACCTCCGGGGCAAATGATAGCACAGGCCGTACTGACAATAAAAGTGCGATTTACGACAAGGGGAGGGTTTTAGTCGAGCGCAAAATCGCGAACGCAAGATTGCGCTCGACTGCGGGGGAGTGAAATTACGAGGTTCTGCGAAGAAGTTTTCGCGCTTTGGGGCAGTTCAAATTGTCGGCTCGCCATTCTAGTACTGGAATAATAAACGCCTTGATTGACTGCCCGGACGGCCGTTTGTGACGGTCTCCTATGTCATGCCCCATCAACACACGACCAACATCATTAAGAGAACTGCACAAAGCGATGTAATCATTCAGCTTACTCGCCGCGCCGGGGATTGATTGTTCAATCCCATATTCTTGTAGAGAAAATGATGGGGGATCTTCCTTCTGTTTTTTCTTGGGAGCAATGGCCGATTTATTTCGGGCAAAGCTTATCCGGTCATATTTGTACTCTGCCCTCAGAGCCCTTAATCTCCAATATTCGACTTCCTTGCTGTGTGCAGTGGCTAGTGTCAGCGGGGTATCCCAGCAACCTTCTTCCTCTAAGGCAATTACTGGCAAAACAAAATCTACAAGGTCATGTTGCCAACAAATCACAATGTCGCACTCCCGACAGTCATGCCCATGATGGATAAAATTTGAAGACAGGTATTCAAATTCAACCCGATAAGTTCGCCTATTCCGCTCAATAATTGCATCTGGGAATTGAGACTGAATGTGCTTGATGGTTATTCCTTGAGAGGTCGCTTCTTGGGCAAATCGGACCACGACACCCATCTCGTTTTCTGGTATAAATTCACTCATTTCCCCACTCAATTCCTTGATAGTGACATTGCTTTTTTATCCAATCCAGAAAACTGATTTCATCGCTCTCAGGTGATTCTTTCCAGATGAGATAGCCAATTAAGGCGATCCCGCGCTCGTAAGTATCCATTGCAGCAATGTCGGCTAAATCATCATCCCTTGCGACGCGGACACGGAATTTCTTTTCGTGCCCGTCACGGGATGCATTGGTGTTTCCCTTTGGTGCGCCTGCCATATTATTCCTCCTGTAGCATTTGGTGGATTGCTTGCTTGGATACACCAAGCGCGTCCCCCAGTAGTTGGTATGTTGCGCCTATATCCTTAAGGGTGCGTAGCGCTTCGATTTTTCTTTTCTGGTGTGCTGCTTGCTGACGGGGAGTATTGAAGCGTTTTAGATCAAATCCCTGCTTGCGCAGGGTAGAAGCCATGACCGTTGCGCTTTTGCGCTTAATCTGTCGTGGATATGTATCCACGAACTCATCAAGCGAGTTTGCCGCATTCCATAGCTCGGCAAATTCCTCATGCCATCTGGGCGCTGTCATTAGTTCCTCCCGAAAAAATCATCCGCATGAATAAAATCAATACCGGCGGCGCGCGCGGCCGCTTCATCGTCTTCGCTGTCGCCAACCATTACGGCATTCTCTGTTCCATTTCGCCGCATCGCCGCTTGCAGCATTCCCGGTGACGGCTTTCGCCATTCTTGGCTCCATTCTTCATCTGCGGCCTGAACAACTGGATTCCACTTACCGGAAGTCTTTGACTGGTAGGCAAATGAGATGAATACATTTGAGGCGCGAACCCCTAGCTTTTTGCGCAATTTGCGCATTCTTACTTTTACATCCATTTCATCTGGGTACTTTGAAGGGTCGCCAAAATTTCCTTCAATCATCCAGTGCCGTAATCCCACGCCACCCTGATTGGTGGCGAAGGCAACGGCCGTCTGATTGTTCGCGAACCAATCCACCACGCCGGGAAGTAATTCAGTAGTGTCACGCTCCGCGATTGTGCCGTCTACGTCAAAGATATATAGATCATATTGTTTCATGAGGTTTTCCTGCCTGTTGGTTGATTAATCGCTAAAGGCGATTCTGGCCCGCCGTCTTTGTGCGCTGTAGCGATTTTCCCGAAGGCGCGGGCGGGCGTGAGGCTTACGAATTACCGTCCAAAGGATTTTTGCCAAAACTTTGCAATGCCCTGCTTTGCGGGACCATCGAAAGGAACTGCTGAGTATTCGGCCTCGACTTCTTCGCGCAGTTGTGTGGTTTCGACCCCATACTGACTGTTGATCGCCTCCCAGGCTGTCCAATCCTCGCGCTCTTTGGCGGCTTCCATTTCGGCTTCCAAGCTCTTGATGCTTTCGATTTCTTTGTTGTACAAGGTATTGAGTAAATCGTATTTTTTCATTTTATTTTCCTTTGCCGTCTATCCGGCTGTCTGAATTGATTGTATTGTACCCGAAACAATAGCGAGTTGTCAAGTGCAAATTTACCAAAAACAAAAAAGCCGCCTTTTGGCGACTTCTTAAATTTCAACCATGATTTTTTTATACAATTAGGATAATCGACCCAACAACCGTAATGAATCGGGGCAGCCAAGATGGGATGAGCGCCACTCTAGCGCTTGCCTGACTTCCGTATTGAGGAACTGTCCAGCTGGACGAACGTCTTTGTCGCTGATATTGCTTCCCATAAGCACGCGACCAACATCATTCAGCGAACGACAATGCTGCACAATATCGTCCAGTTTACGGCCGTCCTGCTCCGCCTGGCTCACCCGTGGCGTCATAGGCGAAAATCGCCTTGTTGCATACTGGCCAATCGAAGTTATCCGTTACCTCATCACCGCTGCCATCAATGGTCAGGAACTCTGCGGGGAGTGGGGCAGGGGTGGACGTAACTTCGACCATCGTTTCGACGATGCGGGTTACTTCTTCCGTGACGATGCGGGTCACCTCAACTTCTTCAACCACCGGCACCTCGACGGTCACCTCTACTTCTTGGATGACTTCGACCGTCACCGGTACCTCAACGGTTTCCGTGACAATCTCTGGCTCGGCCGTAGCGCAGGCCGACAACAACATCACAATAAAAACAAACAGTAATTTTTTCATGGAACACCTCCGGGGCAAATGATAGCACAGGCCGTGCTGACAATAAAAGTGCGATTTGCGACAAGGGTTTGTGGCACTCGACTGTCGCAGTTGTCGCAGTCGCATTGCGACCTCTGGTCGCGTCGCACTTTTGCGACGGCCGTGTCGCGGGATTGTCGCGCCTAACTCGCAACAAAAAAGCCACCCGAAGGTGGCTTAGTTAGTTAGCTGGCTACTTTTTCTTGATGTGCTTTTCTTCAACAAAAAACGCGGGTGAGCCATTGCCTTTGACCATTGCCCCGATCCCCTTGAAAACTTGAGTAACGGTGCCTTCGCGCTTGCCACGACCGTCTTTTGTTTGTACCTTATCGCCTTTTTTCATGACTATTTCCCTTGCTGGTTTTACCAGCTGAATAAAAAACTAACTTCTACGCTGCGCCAATATCCTGGCGGATGTTTCACAGCTCAAATACTTCACCCGCCATTCCAGCGCGGGATACACCCTATCATTAAGAAACTGGCCCGACGGCCGTTCTCCAAAATCGCCCAGCTCCATTCCCACCGCGTTGCCGCTTCGCAGCGTGTGAATCACGGTGTCCAGTTTACGGCCGTCCTGCTCCGCCTGGCTCACCCGTGGCGGCAAATGGATCTGCGGCGGAGGCACCACGCGGCTGGCCGGGTAACTTGCCCCGTCTGGGTTGTGCGGGATAACCACCGGCCGCGCCCCGCGTTTCGTGCGCAGCACCGCTGGCCATTCCATCGACGTGGCTAACTCCGGATACTCCGCAACGGCCGTTTTGCCCAAGTACACAATCCCGGCAAAATTATTCAACACGTCGCCCTCGCCCTCGATCCCCATCGTTTTCACGCGGGTGCTCTGGGTACTAACGACGATGTACAGCCCGAACTTGCGGCCTTCACGCAT
>JAGQVX010000201.1 GCA_020437755.1 Flavobacteriales bacterium | reverse complement strand
ATTCGCTCAAGGTGATCACCAGTCGTTTACAACCCGTTGAACTTCAGATAATTTAAGTACATTAGTACGAGGGCATTTCCCGCATGGGTTACTGCTGCGCACATTATCTGACATTTAACATTAAATTCCATGAACAGTTCTCTGTATCGCTCCATAAGTAGCGTAATGGTTCTCTTAGTATCGTTATCTGCTTTTGCGCAGAACGACGCCTGTTCTACAGCCCAACCACTTGAGTGTGGCAGCATGACTATGTTCTCTACGGTTGGTGCTCAGCAGACTGAATTTAACTATGAGGGTACGTGTTTTTGGAATGTACAGAATCCCGGCAACTGGTTTGTCTTTCAGGGAGATGGTTCGCAGGTAATCTTCCAATTTGAAGACACTGGATGGGAAACCAATCGAGGATTGACTCTTTTTGAATCCACCGACGGATGCAATGCTTTGGAATGTGCTACATGGGTAGAAGCAGTGCCTGATATCGAAAGCTCACATATAATCTCCTTTCTCACACAAGAAAATCATGAGTATTTCTTGCTTGTGAACTCTATGGATTCAAACAATCTTGAGTTTGAATATACCTTGTCCGTTACTTGCCAGACATGCGACTCCCTTCCTGTGAATATTGATTTGGACAATGCTGAAATGCTGACCTTCTTTGAGCCCGTCTACGGCAATACCTGCTGCCTCCCGTCCGGATCGGTTGAATTGTGCGATGAAGATATATCGCTATCACATGGGCTGTGGTACAAAATGATAGATAATGACTGCATGATTGATTTCCGATTTGAGAGTTTATCGGATGTAGAGCTAAGCGTTATGATGATTGAGTTGACTGATGTCATACCCGACGGAGTTTCCGTGTATGAAACGGTCCTTTGCTGTGAAAACACGACCCAATGTGGAGGAATGATCGAGGCGTTTTACAATTCTCTGAATCCCGAGGCGTGTTACTATTTCTATGTGTATTCTTTAGATCCTTTTGCATGTGGGGATTTCTCCTTGCAGGTTGATTGTCATTATCAGGGATGTATGAATGAGTGGTTACCTTGTTATGATCCTCAGGCCACACTTTTCTCTTATGATTGTTGTGAAGTGGATTGCGCGGAATTTGATCAGCCCCAGGACATATGTGAAGAAGCCATGTTGCTGGAATGTGGAACACTCGACATGTTCAGCGCGTTGACTTGTGCAACGGATTCAGATATGCCATCAGGTATTGAAGGTTGCAACCCTCAGCCCGGCTCCGGAATGTGGTATATCATTGAAGGCACAGGAGGATTGCACACGTTACGCACGTGCAACGGTGACGATATAAGCAGTAGCTATTCGATTGCGAACGTTCAAGTGGATGTATTCACCTCTTCCAATGGAAGTTGTGACGGGGAGTTGACTTGTGCACAGGATGAATTGACCGGCAATTACCTGTCGCAAATTGATGCGGGTGGTGCAGGTTTATGTGGGTATTATCAGCAAAATCAGGTGTATCTGCAATTTATCTCCGACCCTGGGGAAACCTATTTCGTTTATTTAAGTGGTACACCTGAACACTACTACCTATCCTATGAGTGTGAAAATGCGGAATTGGGTTGCCTGGAACCCAGCGCATTCAACTATAATCCTATGGCCAATGTTGACGACGGTTCATGTGATTTCACGTCGGGATTATGTGAATCTTGCGAAGGCGGTGGCATTCCTGCTATGATGCATATGACCGACTCGTATGGAGATGGGTGGACAGGGGCAACATATACTATCGAAGATGGTGACGGCAACCTAATTCAATCCGGAAGCCTTGACGATGCTCAGGAGGTGTTGGATAATAGTGTTTATGGCAATCTTGAAGGTATTGACTATTTCTGTCTGTGCGCTACTCCGTGTTTCACCATTACCGTTGGCGGAGGTACTTTTGATAGTGAGATTGGTTGGTCTCTGATGGATACCGAAGGCACTGTTTTGCTTAACGGCGAAGGAACGGGTCAAGCAGTCTATTGTCCGAATACTACGGGATGTACTGATCCCGAAGCCTGCAATTACGATATCGTAGCTACAGTGGACGATGGCAGTTGCGTTATGCCTTCTTGTTTGGATCCGGAAGCCACCAACTACGACCCGGATGGCTTATGTGGAGGAGGACCATGCTTCTATTCCGGAGACATGAATCAGGATGGACTCGTCAATACGGAAGATATCCTCATGTTTGTGGGAGAGTTTGGGTGCATTGGCCAATGTGCGGGAGACCTTAATGAAGACGGAGTTGTGAATCTAATGGACTTGTTGCTAATACTTGGATTGCTTTAGGTATAGCTCCCCAATCTGAATGTCTGAAAACAATTCTGCTTAATGAACTCCATTCAATCACAGATGCACTTGTATGAGGCATTGCGAGTTACTTGATCTCAAACCTTAACAGGGAACGATCTTTTTGGCGGAATTGCATTGCCATGGTGCAGTAGCTTCCATCTTGCAACATGAACATCGGATTTCGATTCGGTCCAAGCGGAATATTGTTGTTTGCTTCTGTATTCCACATGTGAACTCGTTTACCTATCCTCATAGTTTCGAGATCAATTGCGACTAGTGCAACCGGACATTCCGGATTGACAGTTCCCAAGGTTTTGACAACTTC
This sequence comes from Flavobacteriales bacterium, assembly GCA_020437755.1. Classification (GTDB taxonomy): domain Bacteria; phylum Bacteroidota; class Bacteroidia; order Flavobacteriales_D; family Sanyastnellaceae; genus JADFAK01. The sequence goes on along the minus strand of JAGQVX010000201.1, from coordinate 1,481 downwards.
ATGAGCACTTGGATTCTCAATGTTTTCGGGATGATCATTAAACATCACAAAGAGATTATTGTCCTTTTCAACTAGATATGACTTATGATAAGAGGGAACACCTGATCTAGCCATTTTCCTTACCACCGCTGTTTCAAGTGTAGCTGAACGGATATTATATTTTGCTATCCAAAAGCTTTCAGTTACAGCCGTTGTTTCCTGATAATAGTTTTCGAAGTGGTCCTCGAACCCCAGGTACAACTCTCCATCACCCGATAGTTTGCTGTAAACCATATCCGAATTACTCATGGTTAAATATTCGCTATCCTTAAGCCTTTTTCCGTACTCAAAGTCTGACAAATTCTCAACTTCACGCAGCAGCTCGTTATTCCATTCGAGAAGGTAGGAATTTTGAATTCTTCCACTTTCTGTCTCGCTTACCTCATACTCGCTTTTACCGGAATCTTCATAGTACCGCAATCGTCCAATCCAAAATCGCTCAGCTCCGTCGGGTTGAAAAATAATCGGATCATAGGCAACTACTCCTGATTGATTGGGGAATAGGATAAAATTGGTTTTACCATTTGCTGCAAACCCAACAAACGCCACTTTCTCCTTATTCTCACCCTTGAATGCAATCGTACCTTCGTCATCTATTGAAAAAGGATTATCCATATTCCTGTCATACCGGTAATACAAACTTGCCTCGCCCTCCCATTTTGAGCTGTAGGGTAACATCGGACCATTGTCTTCCAAAACAACGGTAAACTCTTCTAGGGTCGTCAGATCAGATGCGAACACTTTAGTGAGGAACTGTAATGGCGACTTGCTTGAGTTGTCTTTAATACTAAAGAGAATCTTAGAGTCATTCTTAGAAACTGAGATTCCCGGAAATCCTTCCCCTAGCTTCTTGAAATATTGATTGCCGGATAATTCCAAGATCACCACCTCATTCTCAAATTGGAACTTTTCCTTATTCCACGACACACAATAAATGGTGTTCTTCTTCTGCTTGGAATCTGTGTGATAAGCAAAACCGAAAAGATCATTGTTGATATTGTGAACACACAACAAGGTCATTTCTCCCGGAAGGAAATCTTGCATAGTGGAAGAAGTCCTTTTTACGGCTTCGATCTGACTATTGTAGAATGTATAATCATGACTTTCCTTACCTGCCGGAGTTCGAAAAGCAAACTGATCATCAGATGAAAAGAAAAGTTCTTCTTCTCCGGGTTTGGCCTTGTAATCATGTTGTGAGACACGAAATACCGGATTATCCGAAAGGACAATTTGTGAATGAATAGAACAGGCCGCAACGAGGCTGAGTATTAGAACGAGTACTTTCATGAGCGTAGTTTAAATAGTATTATGCATCAGATCGTCAATTTACACAATGCTTTGCTTTGAGTAACCGGCATTTAGAATTACCAATCTTCAATGTTTGGTATAATCGAGTAGGAAGATAGGGATTAGTTCCCTATCTGTCCTCTCACACCACCGTA
>JAGQVX010000200.1 GCA_020437755.1 Flavobacteriales bacterium | reverse complement strand
GAGATTTTTGATTTGATATGTTTCACGCAAAGCCGCAGAGACGCAAAGAGAGGAACTTGACTGAAAATGAGCTGTTACCTTTGCGCCTTTGCGCCTTTGCGTGAAATAAAAAAAGGAGCTCCTTACCTCCATGCTTGCTTAAACTCATCATCAGATGCTCAGCATACTGGGCTACAAAGAAAGAAGAGTAGAACATGGAACTAAAGGAAATCCAAAATCTATTCAAGTTATAAATGGGTGTCCCAACGCGGAAGTCCGGTGTCGGACAGTGATGGGAATGATGGAACTAGGGGAGGCTAACGGATGATGTATTACACGGGGAAATTAAGACCACCCTCTCACAGGTAAAAACCAAAATTCCGCTTCTTCTGATTCAAAGAATGGCTTTGTTACAGATTTATACGTTCGTGTTTCGCTGAATCGGCGTAAATTGGAAAAGCGACAGAATGCGGATACACGCCAGAAACAAAGTGTATTCAACAAGAATTGTAATTACTTAAACTCCACAGCATCCATAGATAGTACCCAAGCCACGTGAGTATCACAACTTCACCACCCGATGGCATTCAATTCCGTTTTGAGATCGGATGACAAGTTCGTAAATGCCGCTGTTCATGGAGTCCAGATTGATGACCTTGCATCCGACACCTTGATTCATGAGTAGTTGTCCGTTCATGCCAAAAACACACACGAGCTCAATAAGCTCTGTGGGTCCGGCGATGAGCAGTTGGTGCTGAGTAGGATTGGGAAAAACGGTAAATGTGAAAAGGGCTTCTTGTTGGATATGTGTTACCATGGTTTCACTGTATCCCATATCGGGCGCTGATCCCAAATAGTTTTGTAGATCCACTATAACTTCACCATCCAGTTCGAAGAACGCCGTTCCCGCATCGATTTGCAAGGCTCCGGCAGCCAACTGATAATTCCCTTCAACGGGATTCTCAAAGATAGGTTGGGTCTCCATATTACCTTCGAGCCAAATGGTTTCAATGTATCCGATATTGGCAAAATTGGCCTCTGATCCGCGGACTGTTGAATAAGCAATGCGAACCAGGGATGTATCATTGTATTGTGAAGCATTGGCAAACAATTCATCGCCATTCTCATTCCAGACAATCGAATTCGTCACGACCAATGAATCTGAATACGTCCAGATGCCATTCCCCTGACTTCCGGAGTTTCCTGCGATCGTAGACTTGTCGATGTGCCAATTGGAGTCAATAGACATGATACCGCCTCCCATTTCACTTTGGTTGTTGACCACTGCGGAGTTGCGAAGGATCAGATCAGAGCCTGAGGCCCGAATTCCACCCCCTTCATTTCCGATGTTGCCACGCACAATGAGCGAATCCATAATGATCGTACTTTGACTAAAATCAATAGCTCCACCCTCTGAAAATCCGTTAACTCCACTCGGGTTGTTTTCGGCCATCACCGTATTGACAATAGAACCTGTGGATTGCCAGGTCTTCAAGGCGCCTGCATCACAACTAAGCGATCCTTGAGATGCACAAAAACCGCCCATAAAGGAGCAATTACTCAGTAAGAAGTCGGACTGGCTAATGTTTAAGCAAAGCGGACCGAATGACGTAGTATTATCCAAAAAAGTAGTTCCCGTAATTTCGGCATGTGCCCCAAGAATACTGAAGGTTCCTCCTTGATTCCCATGGTTATCTACAAAATCGCAGTTTTGGATAATGAGTTCGACATCCTCATTATACGAGGTAAAGCTCATTACTTGAGTAAAGGTGGCTGTATTGCCTTCAATGAGGCAATTGTTGAGTTGGGCATTGCTGGCCGAAAAGTTAAGCGCCGCACTATTGGGACCCGTATTGTTCAATACCTCTACTCCATCCATTGTTACCTCCGAAGTCTTTGCGAAAATGCCGGCACCTTCCGCATAACCGGGCAAGGCATAGTTGTTTTGTATGGTGGAATTCTCCAAATGGACATCACATGTGTAAAAGCATAGTCCGGCACCCTCTCCAAAGAACGACCCGCCCTGAACCTGGTTTTCCTCTATCGTTGATTCGCGAACAACAACACTGCAATTCTCTGCAAAAAGTCCACCGCCGCTATTGTGGTCGGTAAGGATCTCATTTTGTCGAATGACCATGTGATCCAATATCAACTGATCCACACCGATAATATGCAGACCACCGCCAAAATTGAGGTACAAGGTATCTTGAAACTCAAACACCGGATAGGGGTAGCCGCTTCCATTTTGAACGGTGAGTCCAATCAACTCCAATTTTGTTCCCGAGGGATTAATTGCCCGAATTACCGAAGACATGCTATCTCCATCCAGGATGGTGGTATTGATATCGCTTTCGTCTTGAGAATAGAAATAATCTGACAGCATTGTAAGCTCATGAGGAATAACCAAATTCTCCACATAGGTGCCCGGAGCGATGTGAATAGTATCTCCTGAATTCGAAGCGTCGATAGCGACCTGGATGCTATTGAAGTCGGCAGGCACCTCATGAACCTGGGAACTCGTTGTCAAGGTCAGCAGAAAAACAAAAACGGCAAGAATCGGATATCTCATTGGTGGAATAAATGGGTTCATTGAACAGACCAGCAAGTAATGGAAATGGTTGTACACAACCTGAAAAAGGAAGGGAAATCTTGCCTCCGCTGCAAACTGCCACAATCCATCCCTGATGGTGTTCTCGAAGCCCAGGGCAATTATTTGCCGAATGGCTAAATAAATAAAGAACAAGCATGCCTGATAGTCCCTGAAATCAAAACTCACCACTTCTGGGTATTCATGGTTGTTTAAGGACGGGGTTATTTAAGTCAAGACCAAAACCTGGGATATGATTCAGATAAATGCTCTCAGGCATGCCTTCTTAATCACTTTATCCGTGACGAACAAGTGGTTATCGACAATATTCCATAAATTAATACCGCAAGAGGAACAATCAATATTGATCTCGGAAGTGGGGCATCTTCAACTAGGTTATAGTTCTGTTAGAAAGCAGAATTAAACCCGAAATACAACTGATATACATCTTGGGAAAGTGTCTTAGAATTTAACTCCATATATCCGTTTCCCCGCTTTTTTGATACCACTTGTTTTGTGCTTCCAAAGCAATTGAGTTGAATTCGAATATCACCTTTTGCAATCTAATACCACCTCTCGAACAATCCGTTTGCAAAATTCAAATCATTACTTAAAATCCGATGACCATACCTAGTATCAAACCTAAATTCAATTCTGTGAATCAATGAATAATATTGACAAGACTAATCACCGACAACCTCGATCATTATTTTACACGACGATCCATTCGGGCCAGGTATGTTCATTAGTCCAGTTTCCAACTCCCAATGGTTTTCCTTCAGAAAAAGGATATTCAGCTGATCTATAACGTCATGATCTGTTGTCTCTTCCAGGTAATCTTGCACATGACCGGAAACCTCAACAACAGTATCGCTTACGTCCTCTGCAATTGGTAAAAATTCACCTATAAACGAACCAATAGTTGATACAATATCATTTAGCAATGACAAGAAACCACCTGGGGCATCATCCCAATCAGCGCTTATCAAAGATATTCCAAGCTGGTTAGGAACCTTACCTGAGAAGAGTATCAGACCTGAATACTCTGAAAAATTTACTTCTTGATTGCTAAACAAGTCAAAAGGTGTAGCTCCAGAATTTACGTCGGGGTAGGCTGCAGTAAAACATGAATCGTTCTCTTCAGAGTGACATATCGCATTTGACACAAAAAACAACTCACCCTTTTCATTCCCGTCTCCTGTGTTGGATGATTCAAACGAAACCAGACGGACTAATATGGACGGATTTTCCTCGACATCATAGGTTACAGCTATTTCATCTGATTGTCCGAAAACATCTACCACACGATGCACAATCGTCAGCTCTGAATCAGCTTCGCCACTTTCAATTGTAATAGTTTCTCCTAGCAATTCTTCTCCATTTACAAACCAGATTAAGGAGTCAATCTGTGCTTCAGGGTCATGCGCCTCTGACACGAATGTTAACTCTTCCGAATGATATATTGTATTCCAGCCGTTCAGAATGCTAAAAGCTGCCGTTGGAACTCTGTTCGAAGTATCAATAATACCAGCTTCTAGTATAGTATCATCAAATTCTTCTTGATCTGGTTCATGCTCAATATACACAACTTCTTTTTGGCATG
>JAGQVX010000001.1 GCA_020437755.1 Flavobacteriales bacterium | reverse complement strand
ATAACCTTAGTACCCCGAAAAACCGAAAAAGCAGCACCTGTCATTTTCAGCTCCCTGCAGGAATTGCTCCACCAAAACATTCTATTGGTCGGCACTCCTCTGCCTATTCCCGTCCCTGGCAACTCGGAGCCCGATGTGGCATTAATCGACCTCGACATGCTGCACTTTCCACTCGAGCTGCGCCCGTGGATAGAAGGCGATCATTTTCAGCCTCTTGGAATGCACGGAACACAAAAAGTATCAGATTTTCTCACGCAGAAGAAAGTCGACAGCTCAACGCGTAAAAATCAGCAAATTTTAGCCGACCAGCTCGGGATTGTGTGGATTGTAGGGCATCGCATTGCGCATCGGGTGCGTATAACCCATGGTACGAAAAGCGCATTGACCATCCGAAAGAAAAATTAAAATGGGTCGAAACCTTTTACTGAGCACAACGTTAAAATCCACACCTGATTTAACGACCTCAACTTATGATGCAAGCAGCTCCTTTCACAGGAAGCATACCTCCTGTTGTTAGCAATGACCACGACGTTCTTACGAAACCATCACAACGACTTTCCCGATTAGCCACCATCTTCAATGTACTGAATAGAGAGTGTTCCGTGCCTACACCGGTGCTCATCGAATTTTGCGAAAACGACAATCAACAACAGCTCACCTCCCGGATTTTAGCTTCGGCCGACAAGGGAATTGTGCTGGAAGGCGGGCACTATCTGCCTTTGAAAAATATATATCGAATTAAAATCCTTTAACCAGAGATCCATTCAACGTGAAGAGGCCCGGACATACGTTCGGGTTTTTTCGTTTCTTTAAGTCTGGTTTCCATGACAACACTTTCAGGCAAATACCACGAACGCGCATTGCGGCTGTACCTGCTTCTTGGCGGACTGTTCATCGCTGCACTGGTAACCTGCAACCTCATTGCCAACAAGTTCATTACGGTTGATCTGGGGTTTTACACCTTTGTTATATCCGCCGGCGTCTTGCCTTATCCACTTACGTTTCTCATTACGGATCTGCTCAGCGAACTATACGGCCGGAAGCGCACGAATTTGATCGTGGCTACGGGGTTCTTTGCTTCCATGTTGGTACTGGTTATTTTGTTTTTGGGAGATCAGTTCAACGCCATTCCTACTTCGCCCGTAAGCGATGACCAGTATGCCACCATGTTTGCCAATTCCTGGCGTGTGATCAGTGCTTCCATGATCGCCTATCTGGCGGCTCAATTTCTCGACATCCGCTTGTATCATTTCTGGAAAGCCTTTACGAAGGGAAAACATTTATGGCTGCGCAATAACGCCTCAACCATCACGTCGCAATTACTCGACACAACCCTGGTGGTTTTAGTGCTTTTTGTTGGTGTTTTGCCATTTAACAAATTATTAGAATTCATACTACACGGGTGGTTTTTTAAACTAATTTGCGCCCTGTTTGACACACCCCTCCTCTATGCGGCCGTGTATTCTGCGAGAAAATACTTTGGCCATTCGGCAAATGAGGAGCTCGAACTTTAAACGTAGGAATCCAATTCAATTTGGAATGAAAAAGGCAACAAACCTCCTACTGTAGGTAGGTTTGCAAGTAAATATTTATTGATAGCCATGTTGAGAATAATAGATCGAATTTTGATTATTGGGATCCTAATCCTGATTTTTTCCCCAGCAAATTGTCAGGTAGTTGATCCGGTCAAATGGAAAATGGAGATTCGCGAAGGTGAAAACGGACAAAGCAGCATCGCTTTCATTTCGAGTATCGAGGAACATTGGCACGTGTATTCAACCATACTTTCGGATGATCCCGAAGCCTTTGGCCCCATCCCAACCTCAATCGAATTCGAACCGAATGATCAAGTGGAGATTATTGGAGTGCTGAGCCCGATATCCAACATGCTCACTGCTTATGATCCCAATTTCGAAATGGATCTCAACTTCTTCGAGAATGAAGCCATATTTCTTCAAAACCTGAAATGCAGTCCGGGTGTTTCCACTGAGCTGCGCGGGACATTCAACTACATGGCATGTGATGACTCCAAGTGTATTTTCCCCGACCCTATAAATTTCAGTGTCGTTGTTGAAGACGGGATGTTTATTTCCATCCAGGAAGTGCTACCGCAACTACCCGGAGAAGCAGGCGGGAATAAAGGAATTGTTAATCCCATTCATTGGTCGGTTTCTTCAACCGATTTGGGAGGAGGATCTTATGAACTCGCGTACACCGTGCAGTGCGATGACCACTGGCACATTTACTCTCAGCATCTTGAAGGTAATGAAGGGCCGTTGCCCACCGTATTTGGTGTAGTACTTCCTGAAGGTGGCGAAGCCGGAGCCGTAACAGAGCCTGAACCCCACGTGGAGTACGACCCCAATTTTAAGATGGATCTCGCCTTTTTCGAAGGAACAGCCACCTTCACTCAGAAAATCACCTTGAATGAACCAACGGTCTTACGTGTATCGGTAGACTATATGGCATGCGATGACAGTGGCTGTCTTCCACCCAACTTCGAGGAATTTGACGTGGACCTGGCTACAGGAGAAGTACGAATGGTTATGGCTGAAGCTTCTGAATCTTTCCCTGGAGGAAATGATGAGTCGTCTCCATGGGAATGGGACATTGATGTTAAAGCGCCATTGTCTGATTGCAATGAAGTTCAACATGAAGAGGAGAGTCAGAGTTTATGGACAATATTTTTTCTCGGGTTTGGCGGCGGATTGCTGGCACTTATAACTCCCTGCGTATTCCCTATGATTCCATTGACGGTGTCGTTCTTTACAAAAGGAAGCAAAGACAAGAGAAAGGGTATTCAGCGGGCAGTCATTTATGGATTGTTCATCTTGATGATTTATTTCGGATTATCCCTACCATTCCACATCTGGAAAATTGACCCCGACGTATTAAATCAGTTTTCAACTGGGGTAGGACTGAACGTCACTTTCTTTGTGATTTTCATTGTTTTTGCGATTTCTTTCTTTGGCTATTTTGAAATTACACTTCCGAACAAATGGGCCAATAAAGCAGACAACGCATCGAATGCAGGTGGCCTTTTGGGAATCTTTTTTATGGCCTTGACCTTGGTGATTGTATCCTTCAGTTGCACCGGACCCATACTGGGGTCCATATTAGCAGGAACAATTACTCAAGGCCCTATGCCTTTAACCGCAGGAATGACCGGATTTGGAGTTGCACTTGGACTCCCCTTCGCCCTGTTTGCTATGTTCCCCGGTTGGCTCAACAACCTGCCCAAATCAGGAGGCTGGCTGAACACAACTAAAGTGGTACTTGGATTCGCTGAAGTAGCCCTGGCATTCAAATTTCTTTCTACGGCGGATCTTGTAATACAAACAGGCCTATTGAAAAGAGAAACTTTTTTCTTAATCTGGACGATAGTTGCCCTTCTCACCGGAATTTACCTTCTGGGCTTTATTAAATTTCCGCATGACAGTAAAAAGACAAAGCTTTCCGCTCCTCGAGTAATTATTGCGCTCGCGTTTATTGGATTTGGTATTTACCTGGCTCCAGGGGTTCTAAAAAAACCAACTTGGGAGCACGGCTTGTTAGCAGGATTTCCACCTCCACATTCGTACAGTTGGTACGAGCATGATACAGATTGTCCACTGGGGCTTGACTGCGCACACGATCTTGACGAAGCCCTCGAAATGGCTCGTGAGAAAGGCAAACCTGTTTTTATTGACTTTACCGGATGGGGATGTGTAAACTGTCGAAGAATGGAAGAAAACGTTTGGATTAAACCGGAAGTATTCAAATTACTCGATGAAGAATTCCAGGTGGTTTCCCTGTACGTAGACGATAAACGTGACCTCGACGAAGCTGAGCAGTTCAACGTTCCCATCAAATATGATGACGGAAGTGAAAAAGTGAAACAAATCAGAACGATTGGGGACAAATGGTCAACACTGGAAATACTTCAATTCCAAAACAGCACCCAGCCCTTGTATGTGATTGTAACCCCAGATGGCAAGCTCATGAACTCCCCTGTTGGGTACACACCGGATGAAAAGGAATATGCCGACTGGTTGAAATGTGGTTTGGAAGCCTACCAGCAAACAGCCAGGAAATAGAAACCACCCATCGTAGGACGTTAAAAAATGTTGTAGGATAAGGCCGTCCGCATATCAGGACAACATTTATCGACGGACTTTGAAATTTGTTTCTAGATTTGGTCATTCACTATGACACAATCCCCCTTGATATGATAACAAGAAAGGAATTTAGAAAATATGCCGTTCACAACCACGGCATCAGCAGCAACACCCTGGACCAGTTCATAAGCCATGCTTACGGTCCGGAAAACATGACCCGAACCGTCATTGAAGAACGGAACATGCCCTTTAGGGAAGTAGATGTATTCTCGCGACTAATGGCCGATAGAATCATTTTCCTTGGAATGGGTATCGACGACTACATTGCCAACATTATTCAGGCGCAGATGCTCTTTTTGGAGTCGGCAGATGCCAAAAAAGACATTCAGATTTACATCAACTCTCCTGGAGGTAGCGTTTATGCCGGACTCGGAATCTACGATACCATGCAGTACATCAATCCGGATGTTGCCACGATCTGTACCGGAATGGCAGCTTCAATGGGAGCAGTTTTACTTTGCGCAGGAGCCGCAGGAAAGCGCACCGCGCTCAAGCACTCCCGCGTTATGATCCATCAGCCATTGGGCGGCGCACGTGGACAGGCTTCGGATATTGAAATCACTGCGCGTGAGATTCAGAAACTCAAGCAGGAATTGTACGAGATTATTGCAAACCACAGCGGACAAGACTACCAAAAAGTTTGGGAAGATTCAGACCGCGACTATTGGATGATCGCTCAGGAAGCGAAGGACTACGGCATGATCGACGAAGTTCTGGAAAAGAAGAAGTAAGCATTTGGCGGAATCGCCTGCCGTAAAAAACCTATCTTTGCGGTAGCATATTCATTCCGAAAACAATACAAAAACAGGAGGAGTATCGCTTCTCCTGTTTTTTTTACCACACAATCAAGACGCCACGCCATGGATAGAGAAATCAGTTGTTCGTTTTGCGGTCGTAAGAAAAGCGAAGTCAATATCCTCATTGCCGGTATTACCGGACATATTTGCGACAGCTGTGTTGAGCAAGCGCGAAACATTGTGAAGGACGAGATCGTTGACAAAATCCAATCACAGGTTGAGTTCAACATTACCCTTCAAAAGCCTGCCGATATCAAGACCTTCCTTGATGAATACGTGATTGGCCAGGACGATGCCAAGCGCGTGCTTTCAGTTGCGGTCTACAACCACTATAAGCGTCTTCTTCAAAGTCCGTCTAAGGATACGGACGAAGTGGAAATCGAAAAATCCAATATCGTGCTCGTGGGAGAAACCGGAACCGGTAAAACCTTGCTTGCCCGCACCATCGCCCGCATGTTGAACGTGCCCTTCTGTATTGCGGATGCTACCATCCTCACCGAGGCCGGCTATGTTGGAGAAGATGTGGAAAGCGTACTCTCCCGACTGCTGCAAAGTGCCGATTTCGATGTGGCCGCGGCCGAAAGAGGAATCGTCTTTATTGATGAGATCGACAAGATTGCCCGAAAAAGCGACAACCCTTCTATTACCCGTGATGTAAGTGGCGAAGGCGTCCAACAGGCATTACTGAAGCTACTCGAAGGTTCCATTGTTAATGTTCCACCGCAGGGTGGACGAAAACACCCCGAGCAGAAACTCATTCAGGTAAACACGAAAAACATTTTGTTCATCTGTGGAGGTGCGTTCGACGGAATTACCAAGCATATTGAACGACGTGTGCGAACAGCCACAATTGGTTACTCGAACAAAGAAAATGATCACCTCCATGAAGAGGATTTGCTCAAGTATGTCACTCCACTCGATTTGAAGCAATTCGGCCTGATTCCGGAACTTATTGGTCGGTTTCCTGTGCTCACTTATTTGGAACCTCTTTCTAAGGAAACCTTGCGTCGTATTCTCACAGAGCCTAAGAATGCACTTGTGAAGCAATACATCAAGCTTTTCGATATGGACGATGTGAAATTGTCATTCGACAAACAAGTGCTTGATTTCATCGTCGACAAGGCTATTGAATACAAACTAGGTGCCCGTGGGTTGCGCTCCATTTGTGAAGCCATTATGACTGACGCTATGTTTGAAATGCCTTCTCAGCAAGGTGAAAAGGAGTTTAAAATTACTCTGGCATACGCCAAAAAGCAATTCGACAAGAGCAAAATCAGCAAATTACGTGTTGCTTGATCGAGCGATCATGTGAATAGCTTGTTCATTAAATGTTAATAACCCAGGGATGGATTACCGGGCATTTTTGAGACAAGTTTTTACCTTAGCCGTGGCGATAAACGAATTTTTTCGACTTGATTTCTTTTGAACAGCTGCTGCCCCCTTTGGAGGCGGCAGCTTTCATTTAAGCCCATTTCTAAGGTGACTGTCAAGACCTCCAAAAAAGTCAGCGAAACCCCCTTGATGAAGCAATACAACAGCATCAAGGCTAAGTATCCCGATGCTCTGCTATTGTTCCGGGTAGGAGATTTCTATGAGATGTTTGGGGATGATGCCGTAAAGGCTTCTAAAATTCTGGGCATCGTGCTTACCAAGCGGAAAAATGGTGCCGCAGCCTATGTCGACCTCGCCGGATTTCCCCACCACTCTCTGGATTCGTATCTTCCCAAACTTGTCCGTGCCGGAAATCGGGTAGCCATATGTGATCAGCTCGAAGATCCCAAAGCAACAAAGAACATAGTCAAGCGAGGCGTTACTGAACTTGTAACACCCGGTGTATCATACAACGAAAAGGTACTAGATACCAGAAAGAATAACTTTTTGGCCGCCGTTGCCATGTATAAGAACCTGGCAGGAGTCGCATTTGTGGATGTTTCCACGGGTGAATTCCTCACGGCAGAAGGTACGGTTGAATACATCGACAAACTCATTCAAAGCTTCAACCCCAATGAAATCCTTCATAAACGTCATGAGGAAAAAGAATTTGCCGCTGCTTTTGGTGAGCAATTCTATACCTACCGACTCGATGACTGGGTATTCTCTGAAGATTTTGGTCGAGAAAGCCTGCTAAAGCACTTCCAAACTGCTTCCCTCAAAGGATTCGGAATCGATGAGATGTCTCTTGGTATAGTGGCATCCGGAGCCGTGTTGCACTACCTGGGTCAAACCAAACACAATGACCTCGGCCATATCAGCAATATCTCGAGAATAGCAGAACACGACTATGTGTGGCTCGATAAATTCACTATTCGAAATCTGGAGCTGGTATGGAGTGCTCATGAAGATGCTACAACTCTTCACCAGGTACTTGATCATACCATCACCCCCATGGGGGCACGACTCTTGAAAAGGTGGATAGTACTGCCTCTAATTGATAAAACACGAATCAACGATCGCCTTGATGTGGTGGAATACCTCTCCGGACGAAGCCATGAGCTGGAACAGCTAGCCATGGAAATGAAACACATAGGCGATTTGGAACGCTTGGTGGGCAAAGTTGCTACCACCCGAATCAATCCGAAGGAACTTTCTCAATTGAAGAAAGGTCTGAACGCCATAGTTCCGGTTCGCGATTATTGTCTGAACTCCGACAATGCAGCCATCCGGCTGCTGGGAGAGCAACTGAATGCGTGTGCCGAGGTGCGAGAGAAAATTGACACATGGCTCGAAGATGACCCGCCGCTCTTATTGTCCAAAGGAGGTGTAATTCGCACAGGAATAGATGGAGCCCTCGACGAATTCAGAAAACTGGCCTACTCGGGGAAAGACTACCTATTGGAAATACAGCAGCGCGAATCTGAAATTACAGGAATCCCTTCCTTGAAGATCGCGTACAACAATGTCTTTGGTTATTACCTTGAAGTGCGCAATGCCCACAAAGACAAGGTACCCGACAACTGGATTCGCAAACAAACCCTTACTCAGGCAGAACGCTATATAACCGAGGAACTCAAAGAATATGAGTCTAAAATCCTCAGTGCTGAAGAGCGCATTGGTGAAATTGAAGCTGCTCTATTCAATCAGCTCATCGCAGGATTGATGGATCATGTTGGAACAGTTCAAATCAATTCTCAGATTATTGCGAAGATTGATTGTCTGTTGTCATTCGCCAAAATCGCGCTCAAAAACAACTATGTCCGACCTTCTTTGAATGATGAGAAATCAATTTCTATCAAAGATGGTCGTCACCCGGTCATTGAGCGCAAACTACCGGTAGATCAATCGTATGTATCCAATGATATTTACCTGGACAACGATACCCAACAAATCCTGATGATTACCGGTCCAAACATGAGCGGTAAATCTGCATTGCTTCGTCAAACTGCCCTCATAGTGCTCATGGCCCAAATGGGATGCTTTGTTCCCGCAAAATCAGCGGATATTGGATTGGTTGATAAGGTATTCACCAGGGTAGGGGCGTCAGATAATATATCGAGCGGTGAGTCTACGTTTATGGTCGAAATGAACGAAACGGCCAGCATTCTTAATAATTTATCCGACAGGAGTCTGATCCTTCTCGACGAAATTGGAAGAGGTACCTCAACATATGATGGTATCTCCATTGCCTGGGCCATTGCTGAATTCCTCCACCAACATCCTTCGGCACGAGCCAAAACGTTGTTTGCAACGCACTATCATGAGTTGAATGATATGTCGGACTCACTGCCCCGTATCAAGAACTTTAATGTGGCCGTTAAGGAGGTGGGCAACAAGGTAATTTTCCTGCGAAAGCTAACACCGGGAGGCAGTAACCACAGTTTTGGTATCCATGTAGCCCGTATGGCGGGAATCCCGGGTAAGGTCATTACACGTGCCAACGAAGTGCTCAAACACCTCGAAAAGACCCATGCATCAACAGAAAAAGGGCGACAATCAGTATCTGTCGACTCCACTGAAAAGATGCAACTCAGCTTTTTCCAATTGGATGATCCGGTACTTCAAAACATTAAAGATGAGTTGCTCGCTACCGATATCAATACCCTTACTCCGGTTGAAGCACTCATGAAACTGAATGAAATTCGGAAAATGGTGGGAGGCTAATTCCGAAAGCGTTAAAGGGCGGCAATCAGCAAATTAAGATCCTTGTATGGCAAGTCAAACGCTTCACCGATGATTTCATTGGTGAGTGTCCCATTATACAGGTAAACGCCATTTCTTAATCCTACATCATTTTTAATCACTCCGGCAATTCCGCCTGCCTCTCCCGTGAATAATAGGATGGGCGTAAAAATATTACTCAATGCATAGCTCGCAGTTCGAGAAACCCGTGAAGCTATGTTGGGCACGCAATAGTGAATAACATCATGAACACGGTAGGTTGGTGCATCATGGGTTGTAACCTTGGAAGTCTCCACACAGCCTCCCTGATCAATAGAAACATCCACAACTACCGCACCCGACTTCATTGAGCGCACCATGTCCTCTGAAACCACGCATGGCGTACGTCCGAATGGCGCACGCATCGCCCCAATAACCACGTCGGCTGTTGCAAGTGCCGTTTTAAGCAACTCCGGATTAATTGTCGAGGTCCACAATCGCTGACCCAGGTCGTTTTGCAAACGGCGCAATTTATACATCGAGTCGTCAAACACTTTCAGACTGGCACCGAGCCCGAGAGATGCTCTTGCAGCAAATTCACCTACAGTTCCCGCCCCTAAAATCACTACTTCCAAAGGCTTGACCCCAGAGATGCCTCCAAACATCAGACCTAAGCCTCCGGTCGTATTGCTCAAGTACTCGCCAGCAATCTGGACGGCCGTATTCCCGGCTATTTCACCCATAGCACGAACTACCGAATATATTCCGGTTTCATCCTTGATATAATCCCACGCTATTGCTGTAATCCTCTTGGAAATCAACATTTTGAGCGTCTCCACAGGTTGAGTGGTAAGTTGCAAGGCCGAAAACAAAGTTTGTTTTCCCGGCATGTACTTCACTTCTTCGAGAGTGGGAGGGGCTACTTTAAAGACGATATTGGCTTTGAATACCTCCTCAGGACCATATACGATCTGAGCCCCTGCTTCGCTGTATTCGCGGTCATCAAACTTGCAATCTATTCCCGCCAGTGTTTCCACAAGAACCTCATGCCCATTGGCGACCAACAACTTAACGGCATCAGGGGTCAACGCAACCCGCTTTTCCTGAAATGAGGTTTCACGGGGAATCCCCACGGTAAGCTGTTGACGCTTCCGGTCAACCGCCAGCATTTCTTCTTGTGGATGAAGCGCTGCTTCACGAGCCAGAGCTTTGATAGCTTCCTTTTTGTTGTCCATTGCAGGTGGTATTCAATACTCGGAATGATCATCCGAACGCTCCCGAATTTACGAAATAAGATTAGGTCGGCGAAGATAATTGAATCATTCGTTCACCCCCAACAACTTCGATATCGATCCTGTAGCAATCCTCGGGCATGAAATCCATCGCTCTTTCGGGCCACTCTATGAAGCACCAGTTTCCCGAATAAACATATTCCTCAATTCCAATATCTTCAACTTCCGCCGGCGATTCCAACCGATATAGATCAAAATGATAAACTACGTCTCCATTCGCGAGAGGATATTCATTTACTATGGAAAATGTAGGTGAACTGGCCTCTTCCGCAGCCCCCAAACACTCCACCACGGCTCGGGTAAAAGTGGTCTTACCGGCACCCATGGAACCATTGAGTAAAACAACAGCAGGTTGACCAATAGCCTGAACAACTTCAGCTGCAATGCGTTCCAACTCTTCAACGCTCCCGCACATCCACCTCATCTCTAGTTATTTGGGTTGTAAAGTAACCAGCGGAATCAGCATCTCTTCCATACTAATACCTCCATGCTGATAGGTATTTCGGTAAAAGTTCACGAAATGGTTGTAGTTATTGGGATATACAAAATAACCATCCTGTTGTGCGAAAACGTAAGAGGTGCTTACATTCATGCGTGGCAGAAAAGCCTTCGAGGGATTTTTAACTTCAAACACTTCCTTGGCATTGTAGTTCAGATTGCGTCCGGCTTTATACCTCAAATTGGTATTGGTATTCCGGTCTCCCACCACCTTTACCGGTGTCTCCACGCGTATGGTACCATGGTCAGTGAGAATAACCATCCGATGTCCCAACTCCGAAGCCTTGCGCACTATTTCGAACAAAGGCGAATGATCAAACCATGACTGGGTTATCGATCGGTAAGCAGCATCATTGTCGGCCAACTCCTTAATAACCTCCATTTCCGTTCGGGCATGTGATAGCATGTCCACAAAGTTGTATACCACCACATTCAAACCGTTATTGGCCAGTGAGTGAAAAGTCTCTGACAAACGCTTGCCGGCATTCAAATTCGTAATCTTGTGATAGCTCCACTTTTCACCATACCCAAGTCGACGAAGATTGGCCTCCAAGAAAGCTTCTTCATGCATATTCTTTCCACCTTCGTCTTCCTCATTCAACCATAGATCAGGAAACCGTTTCTCAATCTCCGAGGGCATCATTCCGGCAAAAAGGGCATTCCTAGCATAGTGTGTTGCTGTAGGCAGAATGCTGCAAAAAACGTCCTCAGATTCCACGCGGTAATACTCCGTGATTCTTGGCTTGATCGCTTTCCACTGATCGAACCTCAGGTTGTCAATGACCAGTACCAACACCGATGAACTTTCCTCCTTCACAAACGGAAGCACACCTTCACGGAAAACCGTATGACTCATCATTGGGGCATCTTCCTTAATGTTCAACCATTGCAAGTAGTTCTGCCGCACAAAGCGTGAAAATTGGTTGTTGGCTTCCGACTTTTGATTAATAAAAATCTCGGCCATAGCATCATCATGCGACGACTGCAGCTCTTGCCCCCAAAACACTAATTTCTTGTACAATTCGGTCCATTCATGAAAGTCCAGTCGATCCATCAACTTCATCCCGATTTCCCGAAACTGCTGCTGGTATCCCGATGTCGTTTTTTCCGAACGGATCCGTTTCTCATCCAAATTCTTCTTCAGTGAAAGCAATATCTGATGGGGGTTCACAGGTTTGATCAAGTAATCGGAAATCTTCGAACCAATCGCCTCTTCCATTATCGACTCCTCTTCACTCTTCGTTATCATTACTACAGGAAGCGTTGAGTCACTTTGCTTGATCTTTGCCAGCGTCTCCAAACCCGACAATCCGGGCATATTTTCATCGAGAAATACAATATCAAAGTACTCATCATCAACACGATCAACCGCATCGGCCCCATTGTTTACCGTGGTCACGCGATATCCCTTCTGCTCCAAAAACATTACATGCGGACGTAACAGATCAATTTCATCATCTGCCCACAGAATTTTTACTTCATTCATTATATTCCTTTACCCAATTGTTTTGTGATTGCTTAAATTTAGCGACGCTGAAGGTACAACTTATCAAGCTTCGAATTCACCAACGCTAATTCTCTGGAAAAATTGACCGACCGACCGACCAACAAGAAAAAAATCCTCAATGATCCGGTCTACGGATTCATTACGCTTCGCCATGATATCCTGCACGATCTTATCGACCACCCTTGGTTCCAACGGCTTAGAAGGATTTCGCAACTTGGTCTGTCTCATTTGGTCTATCCCGGAGCAGTCCATAACCGGTTTCACCATGCACTCGGAGCCATGCACCTCATGCAAAGCGCCGTGGAGGAAATCCGACAAAAAGGTCATGTTATCACCGACAAGGAGGCATTAGGGGTTTCGATAGCTATACTCCTTCACGACATTGGTCACGGCCCTTTTTCTCACGCCCTCGAGCACAGTATTGTAGGCAATGTAAATCATGAAGATATATCTACCTTCATGATGAACCGCCTGAATGAAGAATTCCATGGCGAATTGAATACCGCCATTGAAATCTTCAACAATCATTACCCAAAGAAATTCCTCCATGAACTGGTATCGTCTCAACTGGATATGGATCGTATGGACTACTTGCGTCGCGACAGTTTCTATTCGGGCGTAGCGGAAGGCCAAATAAGCAGCGAACGCATAATTAAAATGCTCAACGTCGCCGGGGATAAACTGGTCGTGGAAGAAAAAGGAATCTATTCAGTCGAGAAATTTATCGTCGCGCGCCGCCTCATGTACTGGCAGGTGTATCTGCACAAAACGGTTCTCAGCGCTGAATATATGCTCATGAATATCCTGAAACGTGCAAAGTGGCTAGCCGGACAAGGCGCTTCGTTGTTTGCCTCACCCGCACTTCATCTTTTCCTGAGCAATAACCTAAGCAAAGAGGACTTCCTTAGCAATCCGGACATACTGGATCAATTCGCTCAACTTGACGACTACGATATTCTGGGAGCAATCAAAGTGTGGCAACATCACGAGGACAAGGTCTTGTCGTTGCTTTGCCAAAAACTGCTTTCCCGAGAGTTGTTCAAAATCGAGTTACGAAAGGATCCCTTTTCTGAACGAGACATTGCCTCTGAACTGGACAAAGTCACTAAGCATCTCAACCTTTCGAACGACGAGGCTCAATATTTTGTAATAAGCGAGCATATCGACAATCGCGCTTATAGCACAGCTGCTTCAGCCATCATGATTCGTTTCAAAGACGGCACATTGAAAGACGCCGCCTCAGCTTCTGATCATCTCAATTTATCAGCACTTTCTCAGCCCGTCACGAAGCATTTCCTCTGTTCTCCGTTTTTGGGGAATTAAGGTCTGGCATCCGCCAAATGGCATACCGCCCGCATTCGACGCTACTCCCAAAACCCAATCCGGGCCGCGCAAATCAGACAGTAATCTCTTCGCCGTTTTCGTCGAACAGGTGATACTCCAGGAATTCAGAATCAGAACTTGACTCGACATGGAGTTTCATGCCAAATTTCTTCTTCCAGGTACGGGCAATAGAATTCCATAATCCTTTAGTCACATAGGCTTCAACCATAGGATGAAGAATCAATGTAAGCCGCTTCTTGCCAATCTCAGACGCATGACTCAAAGCTGTTTGAATCTCATCCGTGAAAAGCAATGGAGCCTGTACCGTACCCTTTCCATTGCATGAAGGGCATTTTTCCGATGTCTTGATCTCCGTTACCGGTCGAACACGCTGACGGGTGATTTCTATGACACCAAATTTACTCGGAGGAAGAATATTGTGCTTGGCCTTATCATCCTTCATCGCCTCTTTAAGCGCTTCGTACAACTTCTTCTGGTTAGCCTTGTTCTGCATATCGATAAAGTCAATGCAGATGATTCCTCCCATATCACGAAGTCGCAGAATACGTGCTATTTCTTCGGCACATTCCAGGTTTGTTTGCAAAGCATTTTCTTCCTGATTCTTCACGCCCCCTTTGCGGTTACCACTATTCACGTCAATCACGTGCATGGCCTCAGTTTGTTCAACGATCAGGTAGGCTCCACTCTTGAGGTTAACCTGCTTTCCGAAGGCCGACTTGATTTGTCGATAAACTGACATGGTATCAAACAAATCCTTGACCTTATGAACCTTCAGGATGGATTCCTTCTCGGGAGCAATGTTCTTGAGGTAGTTACGAATCTCAATTGCCAACCCTTCATCGTTCACATGAATAGCGGCAAAGTTTGGAGTGAGAACATCCCGCAAGACAGTATTCGTCTTGTTGAGTTCACCCAAAATACGTTGAGGAGGCTTGGCGTCTTTGAGGTTGTTGTACAACTTATCCCACCGCTCCATCAATTCGCGGAGATCAGCATCCAACTCAGCAACTTTCTTATTCTCAGCTACCGTTCGGATGATAATTCCAAAGTTTTTAGGACGAATGCTCTGCATCAGGCGCTTCAAACGGGTGCGTTCTTCTTCGCTCGTAATGCGTTGAGACATGCTGATCTTGTTCGAGAATGGAACAAGAACGATATACCTGCCGGGCAGGGTAATTTCTGATGTGAGTCGAGGCCCTTTCTGAGAAATGGGCTCTTTGGCAACCTGAACTACAATTTGTTGACTGCTGGACACAACGTCCTTAATCTTTCCATTTTTGTCAATATCCGGAAGCGTGCGGAAGTCAGCCAGTCCAGCCTCCTTCTGCGATTTTCGCATCGTACGCTTCGTGTACAGGCCCAGCGATGAAAACTGAGGACCCAAATCCAGATAATGCAGAAATGCATCTTTCTCGTAGCCGACATCCACAAAAGCGGCGTTCAGACTGGGAATGACTTTGCGTACTTTTCCCAGGTAGATATCACCAACAGCGAAATCCTGGTTTCCCTGTTCGTGGTGTAGTTCTACGAGTTTCTTATCATGTAGCAGGGCCAGCGCGACCCCTCGTGAAGTCGAATTAATGACCAGCTCTATATTCACACTAATAATCTTATGGGCTCCTTAGAAACCCGGGTGTATCTTTTTACCGTACCCCGAATCACATTCGGGGATCTTTACGAAGAGCAGGGTAAAAAGCCTGAGCTGTCGAAGTCATTACTTCTTCTTCTTGTGACGGTTTTTTCTCAACCGCTTCTTGCGCTTGTGTGTCGACATCTTATGTCGCTTACGCTTCTTTCCGCTTGGCATAATATTGTTATTTAATCTTTCTTCAAATTCGCTATTATCCGCTCAACCCCAGTATGAATGGCCGTATCCGGTGCATAAGGCAAGAAAGCTGCATACAAAGCAATCGCTCCTGTCGAATCTCCCATCATCTCCCGGCATTTACCCCTGAAGAACATGGCATTCGTCACCGCCGGATCCATTTCCAGGACATGGGCGAATAAAGGTTCCGCATCCGGGAAATTCCCCGATTCAAACTGAACCTGCGCCAATTCCCACCACCCATCAAGAGAGTCGGGAACTAACCGTGTTATCCACTCATAACGCTCTATCGCCTTGTCAATCTGTCCAGACTGAACCGAAAAACGCGCCAAATAAAGCTGAGCTTCAATGTTCATAGAATCACGCTCCACAATGGCCCGCAATTCCATAATCCCTTCCATGGGATTCATTCCGTTCATCACCTTTTCAGCCGCCTTTTGAGCGTCTGTGGCCTGAACGAGTTCAACACCATCAACCTTACTCCTCGAGGAAGCCGATTGCCGCGGCATGAACATTAAAACCAACCCAACCCCCACGGCCGCAACGACCAACAGAATCCGGATGGTTCCTGAACGCATGGTTACTTAACCTTTACGTTTTTCTTCACTCGCTCAACAAATGTCTTTGCCGGCTTGAATGAAGGAATATTGTGCTCCGGAATCACAATTGTTGTGTTCTTCAAAATGTTCCTTCCGGTCTTCTTTGCTCGCTTCTTCACAACGAAACTCCCGAATCCTCGGAGGTAAACGTTCTGACCATCTTCCAACGATCCTTTAATTGAAGACATGAATGCTTCCACTGTGGTTTGTACATCAACCTTCTCGATTCCGGTCTTCTCTGAAATCTCCGACACGATATCCGCCTTAGTCATTACTCCTAATGCTTTTAAAGTTAGTAAACTATTTCCCAATTTTGGGGCTGCAAAGATAGCGTAATTAGTTTATCCGGAAAGGAGGATTGCATTTTTTCTCCTCATTTTTATTTGATCTAACCCCTTGGTCTTCATGAACTTCACTTCTCCCTTATTAAATTGGTATGATGCTCACTCCCGCAATCTGCCCTGGAGAGAACAAAAAGATCCCTACAAAATTTGGTTGTCGGAAATCATTCTGCAACAAACTCGGGTAGAACAAGGAATGGCCTACTATTATGCCTTTGTTGAAAGGTATCCGGGCATTCGCCAAATGGCCGATGCCACTGAAGACGAAGTGCTTAAACTATGGCAGGGTTTGGGCTATTACAGCCGGGCTCGAAACATGCTGCACACCGCACAATTTGTGACCCGGCAACTTAATGGGAGCTTCCCCTCCACGGCCAAAGAAATTCAGAAACTAAAAGGAATTGGCCCCTATACAGCCGCTGCAATAGCTTCTATCGCATTCAACGAACCCATTGCCGCGGTTGACGGCAATGTTCTGCGTGTGATCTCACGCTTTTTTGGAATTCAGGATCCTGTGGACAAACCCGATGGTCGATCACAAGTTGACACCCTGGCCAACGAATACCTCAACCGCCTCCGTCCCGGTGATTTCAACCAAGCCATTATGGATCTTGGCTCGCAGGTATGTAAACCGCGAAATCCGCTTTGTTCGTCCTGTCCCATTCAGAAAGACTGCATGGCCAACGCCCTTGGTCTGACGGATAAAATCCCCATGAAACAAGGCAAAACCAAGGTCTCTGAATGGCATCTGGACTACCTCGTCCTGACCAACAAAGGTCATATTGCCATGAAACAGCGCACGCGGCAGGGGGTGTGGAAAAACTTATGGGACTTCCCCGAAACCAATATCTCCTCCCCGACAGTTCGTGATGAATTTCCTGAAATACCCTCAGAAATCTCACACAGCACCCAAATTCCAGAGCTCTTGGCAACGTTTTCGCACAAACTCTCGCATCGTGACATCACTGCACGCTTTTTCCTGCTGCACATCTCAAATACCCCGGACACTATCAACGGCCAAAATGTAATCTGGACACCCAAGAAACGCTTCGGTGAACTGGCAGTACCCATCCTCATTGAGAAATTCTGGAGTAAGCACCAACAAAACTTCGATTAGATGGGGGAAATCTCTAACTTGCAAGTAGATAAACTATATTTGTCGGCTAAAGCGAATCATCATGGCAGGAAGCGTTAACAAAGTCATTCTAATTGGTAACCTGGGAAGAGACCCCGAATTGAAATCGTTCGAAAGCGGTGGATCGGTAATCAGCTTTCCATTGGCTACAACAGAGACTTACCGCAACCGAGAATCTGGTGAACGCATTACCCTTCCCACAGATTGGCATTCCATTGTCATCCGAAAGCCGGGACTGGTAAAAATCGCGGAAAGCTATTTGCGAAAAGGAGATCGTGTTTACCTGGAAGGCAAAGTGCGGTATCGCACTTATGAAAAGGACGGACAAACGCGCTACATTACTGAGATTCAAGTCGAAGAACTCACACTTTTGTCAAGCCGCGAACCCGGAAACCGACCTGAAAGCGGCGTATCAAGCGGTGGTGGGCACCAAGCCGACACACCGGATGCTGATGATCTTCCATTCTAATCGCCTTTTGTCGTACCAATTGAATCACCTTGGATCCTGACAGTTATTTATTTACCGCGCTGCTTTTGGATATTCATTGGAGCCCCTCGCTGATTTTCAGTCTGGTGCTTATGCTCGTGCTGCTCATTCTCAGTGCTTTGGTATCGGGGTCCGAAGTAGCCTTCTTCTCACTCACACCCGGACAGCGGAAATCACTGAATGACTCAGGAGAAAAGAAGAATCAACGCGTAATTGACCTCCTCGAAAATCCCGATCTGGAAACGGGTTCTCAAAGTCTGCTGGCAACTATTCTCATTGCCAACAACTTTATCAATATTGCGATTGTCCTCATTTCGACCATTGTCGCAGATGGACTGCTGCCATCAAACCTGAGCGATTTAGAAGAACTCGTGTGGAACATTGGCGTTATCACATTCCTTATTGTGCTCTTCGGCGAAGTGATCCCAAAAGTCTACGCCACTTCATTCAACGTGCAATTGGCCACTGCTATGGCACCGGCCCTATTCATTGTTCAGCGGATGGTAAAACCACTTGGAAACGTACTGATTCGGTCGTCCAAATACCTCGAAGGCAATCGATCACAAAGCGCCACGCTCAATATTTCGGTTGACCAGCTTGGCCATGCGCTTGAATTGACCAATGATGATGAGCGAACCGATGAGGAGCAAAAGATCCTGGAAGGAATCGTCAATTTTGGCACGAAAGACGCCAAGCAAATCATGACCAGTCGGGTCGATATGATCGCCTTCTCGCATGACTGGGACTTTTCAGAGTTAATCAAGAACATCCAACAGGCGGGATACTCCCGCGTTCCGGTGTACCAAAACTCCATGGATGAAATTGCGGGAATCCTCTATATTAAGGATGTAATTCCCCACATTGACAAGGAAGAGTTTGAATGGCAATCCTTAATTAAAAGCCCGTTCATCGTCACGGAGAATAAAAAAATCGACGACCTGCTGAAAGAATTCCAGGAGCGTAAAATTCACCTGGCTATCGTAGTGGATGAGTATGGTGGGACTTCAGGATTGGTTACCATGGAAGACATTATTGAGGAAATTGTCGGCGAAATCAGCGATGAATTCGATGACGATGACCTTACCTATTCCAAGCTTGATGACCACAATTATATTTTCGAAGGAAAAACACCGTTAATTGACTTGTACCGGGTCATGGAAATTGATGGGAGTCGCTTTGAAGCAGCCAAAGGTGAATCAGATAGCCTCGCAGGATTTGTGATTGAACAATCGGGTAAAATACCCCTCAAAGGAGAAAAAATTCAATTCAAGGAATTCACGTTTACCGTAGAAGCCGCCGACAAACGAAAAATTAAGCGACTTAAAGTCACTGTTAATGTCAAAGAAGACGACGAATAGCATTTTTACATTTGGGCTTGTCCTGATGCTTATTTCCTGTGGCGAAGATCAATTTCAACCAAAGCCAAGAGGTTACTTTCGCATAGACATGCCCGAAAAAACCTATTCCCTATTTTCTTCTGATTGTCCCTTTGAACTGGAGCTACCCAACTATGCCCGTGTTGAAATGCGGCCTTCAGATCAAACAGATACCTGTTGGTTTAATGTGGCTTTTCCACGTTTTAATGCGCGCTTTCATTGCACCTATTTGCCGGTGGACACGAATTTCCATGTGTTGCTCAATGAAGCATATGCATTCGCGTTCAAACATGAGCTCAAAGCCAGTGCTATCCGAAGAGAACCATTCGCCATCCCCCAAGATCACGTGTACGGATTGATCTACGACCTGGAGGGAGAAGTGGCTACTTCATTGCAATTCTATGCCACTGATTCAACTGAACACTTCCTTCGGGGTTCATTATATTTCAATTCCCGTCCAAATGTAGATTCGCTTGCCCCGGTATTGGCCTTTATTCGTCAGGATCTGCAACACATGATTCAAACGCTACACTGGAAACAGGAAATCAAGTGAATACGGTCGTAGACGTTGGAAATACCGATGTTAAAATTGCGCGGTTCGATAGGCGTGATTTGATAAGTCTGGAACGCTTTTCAAAAGAGTCCTTACCTGAGCATTTAGCCCATTTCATTAAGGGAAACTGCCTGTATTCGGGATCCGGCATGGATCAGCCTGAGCTCATCGAGGCAGTTGAACGGAAAAAAGGAATTATTCTCAGTAGTAAAACACCCTTACCCATTCGTCTCAACTACGAAACCATTGAAACGTTGGGATTGGACCGTATTGCCAATATGTGTGGAGCCCGCTGCATTTATACCCAAGGTCCGGTTCTGGCCATAGACATGGGGACGTGCATTACCTATGACATCCTTGATTCCTACGACACTTACCAGGGAGGTGCCATTGCGCCTGGCTGGCAAATGCGACTGAAAAGTATGCACCTGCAAACAGCACGTTTACCTTTGGCGCCTGCCAACACTCATCCACAACCTGTAGGCAAATCCACAATGGAATGTCTTCAAAGTGGCGCTTATTGGGGCATGCGTAGTGAAATTTCGGGTATGATTGCGCTATACAGCAAATGGTATAGCGGTCTGAACGTAATAATAACAGGGGGAGATCACGTTCATTTTGAGAACGCTGATAAAAGTCCCATTTTTGCAACCCCCAATTTAACAGTGATTGGACTGAATGAAATACTCCTCCACAACATCCATTAGAGCCATACTCTTGCTTCTGTGCATTTGGCTGAATGCCAACATCTTTGCGCAAGTGACGAGCCTATCGCCATATTCCAGATTTGGAGTAGGCACTTTGTCTGATCAAAGCACCTCCAATCAGATGAGCATGGGGAATGTTTCCTCGGCGTTTTCTGACTATGCCACGGTAAATTTCCAAAATCCTGCATCGTATTCCATGATGCTTAAAAGTGGAATGCACGTGGGAGTCAACGGACAGTTCCTTCAGCTAAACAGTGCCAGCCAATCTGAATGGCTTATGCTTTCCTCCATCAGCAATATCGCCGTGAATTTCAAGCGACAAGGTGGAAAGTTTGGTGCTGTGATTGGCTTAACTCCCTTTTCAAGCACAGGATACAGCATTACCGATACGCAAACCGTCCCCACCTTAGGCGACATCAGCTATACCTATGATGGTGAAGGAGGGGTTAACCGCGCGTATCTCGGAGCAGCGAGGTATTTTCTCCTGAAGTCTTCCAAAGGGTTCATGGACAAGTCGATGACTCCGGACTCTTCTCATGTTGTCAATTTTATTTCGGTTGGGGCGAATTTCAATTACTACTTCGGTCAGTTGGAACAAACCCGAAGAGTGATTTACGAAGATCCTTCCTATCTGCATTCTCGTATAACTACCAATACCACCATTCACGATATCAACTTTGACCTTGGGGTATTGGGACTTTTCAATATCAGAAACACGTATAAAGGGAAAGACCGGTTGTCCAAGACTGATGTGTACGTAGGGGCTACTTATAGCTTGGGCAATGAACTGAATACAGATTTCAAGGAACTTACCGAGACGATCACATATGTATCCAACTTTGAATTCATTGTAGACACGGTTTCATCGTTTGAGACCAACAATGCCACCATCACCCTGCCTCAGCGTATAACACTGGGTTTTGGTGTTCAGCATCAATTTAAAGACGACCAAATCCTGGAATTTCAATTTGATTACAAGATGCAAGATTGGAGTCGATTCAGTGGAGGCTTCTCTGAAATTTCGGAGACCAATGTTTTGGCAAATGCCCGCTCCTATCATTTTGGAATCCGATTCAGCCCCTCAATCAAAATAAAAGATGCCAAATTTTTCAAGTCTATCGACTATCGAATTGGAGCTCGCATGGGGGATACCTACCTAAAAATCAACGATCAACAGATTTCAGAGTCCGCTATTTCTGCCGGATTTAGCATTCCGCTTCGGAAATCTTCTACCGCTAGTCGCATCATTTTCGGCACGGAAATTGGTTTAAGGGGAACAACAGACTCCAACCTGATCAAAGAACAATTCATTAATGTACGAGTTGGATTGAGTTTGAGTCCACACATTTTTAATAACTGGTTTGTCAAAAGACAATATGATTAACCAAAAACCTGGAACAATGAAATTGAAGTTATTACTGTTTATCAATGCGCTTTTCATCTTCAGCATCGCTGGAGCGCAGAACTACGGAGAGACAGAAGAACAGCAAGAAAAGTGCAAAGAGGCTTTGAGCCTCTATCGAACATACCGTGATCAGGAACAATTTGATGATGCCTACCGCTTTTGGCAACGAGCTTGCGACGATTGTCCACGCGATGTTACCGAGCGACTCTACACTGACGGTGTAAAGTTCCTGGGATACAAGATTGATCAGGCTGAGGGAACTGATCGTGAAGCCGTTTTGGTTGACTCTCTGTTGATGTTTTACGATCTGCGTGCAGAATACTACCCCGGCAATGATGAGGTGCCCCCAGGTCATTGTGATGTATTGGGGATGAAAGCCATCAGCTTGTTGAAGTATCGTCCTGACGAGTTGGATTCTGCTTATGCATGGTTGGATGAAACTATAAACTGTATGCAGGATTATTCGCGAGCAGTGTACTTGTCCAACTACTACCTGGTGAAATACAAGGTAATGGCTAAGAGCGATGATGACGTGAAGAATAAGATGAAGAAAGAATTGCTTTTGGACTATCTTAATCTGCAGGATTGGTGCGATCAGGCAATGGCGCGTGAGACCAAGGAACGTACCATTGAAAGCTACCAGAAAGCGAAAAACAACATCGACGAAATCTTCGTGGTTCTTGCGGAGTGTGACAAAATGTTGCCGATCCTTGAAGACAAGGTAAACGAAAGTCCAGACGATATTGATGTACTAAAGAAGGTGCTTCGACTCATGAACAAGAAGGACTGTACTGATAGTGCATTCTATCTGGAAGTTGCCGAAAAGGTTTGCGCAGCTGAAGAGTCATCAGCTTGTAACTACGCAATTGGAATCGGTTATGCAAAGAAGGAAGACATGAACAAAGCGCTTACCTATTTGGAAAAGGCTGTTGACCTCTGTCCGGATTGCGCCGATCGTGAAACCTACTTATTGAAAGCCGGACAGGTAGCTTCAGTGTTAAAACAAGCGCGCAAAGCACGTGGATATGCTAATGACGTACTTGCAATGAATCCGAATAGTGGTGAAGCGTGGATGTTGCACGGAGATGCAATTGCTGCAAGTTCAAGCATGTGCGATGACGGTAAGTTGGGATCTGTATCTGTTTATTGGCTTGCTGTCGATAAATATGCGAAAGCCAAGAGTCTAGATCCTTCTTTGGCGGATGCCGCAAACAAGAAAATCTCTCGATGCGCCTCTCAATATCCTGACCGGGCTACGCTGTTCGGATATACCCTGAAGGATGGAGACAGCTTCACTGTTACTTGCTGGGGTGAGACCACTACGATTCGTGAACGAAAATAGTGAGACGTAATCGAAAAAAAAGTTGGAGTATTCCGGCGGTCTTTGGACTGGCCGGAATACTTGTTTCTTGTAGTAATGAAATTAAGGAAATCAAAGCCTTAACCGAGGAAAGTACGTTACCTGCCCAAACCTCTATTGAAGCCGTTTTTAACTATACCGAAGGAGGAATGTTAAAGAACAGGCTGGAAGCCGGACAAGTCGATCGTTTTCTTGGAGAAGATCCCCGAATTGAGGTTTCCGGTAATTTTGTAATGTATATTTATGACTCCCTTGAGCATGTTGAGGCAGAAATACGGGCTGAAATTGGAGTTTACCGTGAGGAACAATTTCAGATGATTGCTCGCCATGATGTTGTCTTGAACAACAATAAAGGGGACACCCTCTTTACGGAGGAGTTGATATGGCAACAGGACTCGGACAAGGTATACACCGATAAGTTTGTCACTATTCATTCCACCCAGGGAACGTTGAATGGCAAAGGGCTAACGAGCAATGAAAACTTTACTTCCTACAGCATTTGGAAACCTGTAGGTGATATTATAGTAGAACAACCCACAGACACGACCGATGTTGGAAAAGATTAATCGACTGATGGAGCCATTTTGGCTTGTTATTGCACTTGTAGCGTTGGGCACAGCTTTTTACGAGTATTTTCAAAACAAATGGGAAGGCCAGGCAGGTTTGATGTTTGGAATTGCCGGATTGGCATTTATATGGTTCGGAACCCGTCGGGCATTGAGAAAACGCCTGGAATCCAGAGAAGAGGAATGAAGAGTATTCGGATTTCTGTTATTTTTGTTTAAACCAATAGACTCCCTTACATGGACCCTGAGCCGGGGACGTATTTCCTGATAGCATCCACCATAATTTTGGTCTCGTTGATCTTTTCCGGTCTTTTTTCCGGGATTGAGATCGCATTCGTCTCATCCAACCGCTTGATGACCGAGCTGGACAAGAAGAAAGGAATTTGGGGTGCCGGAATACTATCGTTCTTTTATCGCTATCCGAAGTTCTTTATTGCATCTATGTTGATTGGCAATAACATGGCTTTGGTGATATATTCTTATTTCGCCGGAGATGTGTTACTCGCCGGCATATGGGGCACACACGACATTAATGAAACGGCAATTCCGGTCATCACACTGCTGGTACAAACCATAATCACCACTTTGGTTGTCCTATTCGTGGCTGAATTCATCCCCAAAGCCCTCTTTCGTTCCAAGCCCAATCGATGGTTGTACTTGCTAGCAATACCTTTGATTCCCATTCTCTTAGTCCTGTTTGTACCTTCCATCATTGTGACCCTTATCTCTATGGGATTGTTGATGTTTTTCAGGAAATCAGAACATCAGGAAACGCAAGTTGAATTTGGAAAAGTGGATCTCGATCATTTTTTACGTCACGTTACCGAAAACGCAGAATCTGAAGAAGATCTAGACCATGAAATTCAAATTTTCCAAAACGCCCTCGATTTTGCGAGTGTAAAAGCCCGCGAATGTATGATCCCACGAAATGAGATTGTAGCACTAGAAATTAACGACACCATCCAGGAGTTGAAAGCTTTGTTTGTGGAAACCGGTCTGTCGAAGATTATTATTTACCGCGACAATATCGACAACATTATAGGCTACGTCCACTCGTACGAGCTTTTCAAAAAACCTGAAGGCATCAAAAATGTTTTGCTTCCTGTAGCGATTGTTCCTGAGCCGATGCCGGCCAATGAAGTCCTGGAAATCCTGAGTCAGAGCAAGAAAAACATGGCCGTCGTGGTTGATGAGTTTGGAGGCACTTCAGGAATTATAACAATGGAAGACATTGTCGAGGAAATTTTCGGGGAGATTGAAGATGAGCATGACGTTGAAGACCTCACCGAAAAGGAAATATCTGAAGATACGTATGTATTGTCTGCACGCCTTGAAGTGGACTATTTGATCGACAAATACAAGTTGGATCTCCCGGAACATGATGAGTACGATACCCTTGGAGGGCTGGTCATTCACTATTGTGAGGAGATTCCGGATGAAGGCACTGAGATCGAAGTAGGACCCTACACAATCCGCACAATTTCGGTGAGCGAAACGCGCATAGAAGAAGTTATGATATTTCCAACAGCGTGAAGTGTTTCATAACTCGTTAGCAAATCGTATATTCGCACCCTTAAAATTTAAAGGTAAAGTTTATGGCCACCATTGATAAAATCAGGAAGCAACGAACACTCCTGATCATATTGATCGGTATTGGTATGTTGGGTTTCCTCATTCCATACGACGCGGTAATGGCACTTGTTGGCGTTGGAGCTAACAAGCCAGTAGGAGAAATAGGCGGTGTGAACATCACCGGACAGGAATTCAGCGAAGCGGTCCGAAAGCGAGATGACTTGTTGGATTATCAGTCACGAGAGAGCCTGGAGAACGAGGTTTGGAGTGAATTGCTTCAAAAGAACTTGTTGGAGCCACGCTTCCAGCACGACGGTATCGGAGTTTCTGATGAAGAGTTTGAAGAAATCATGTTTGGTGAAAACCTTTCGGCATTCGCCAAAACCACGTTCTACGGAGGTGGCACTGACGCTGCACAACGTGAAAACTGGAAGACCCAGTTTGACGTATGGCAAGGAAGCGATCAAGCCCGATACAACGGTTACAAAGATGCCGTTATCGAGAAGCGTAAAATGGAAAAGTGGGATAACCTGATCAAGCGGGGTATTTACGCAAACGCCGTTGATGGTAAGTACGACTACAAGTACAAGAATGACAATCGTTCATTCAACTATGTACTTGCTCCTTACGATGCAGTAGGTGATTCATTGATCTCTTATGACGAAGGTGATTTGCGCGCATACTACCGTGCACACAAGGATGACGTGAAGTACGAACAAAAGACGGAACGCGACATCGAATATGTGGAGTTCAAGATTGAACCTACCGAGGAAGATATTGCCAACATCACCAAAGAGTTGGAGGATATCAAGGGTAAGTGGATGACCGCTTCTGATGACAGCGCATTCTGCGTATTGAACAGCAACACCGGACAATACTTCCGATTTGATTACAAGGACGGCGACTTCCAGGGAGTTGAGAACGACAATATGGTGAACGATTCCATTGGTTCTATCATCGGGCCTTACAAGTGGAATACTTTCATGCGTGTTGTAAAGATTCTGGACCGTAGCCAGTTGCCAGATTCAGTAGAATGTCGCCACATCCTTCTGAAGAGCAATCCGGGAGACAATTTGGCTTCATTGCAATCGGAGGCTGACTCTATCATGGGATTGATCACATCGGGCAAGGAGTCTTTTGAGGCTATGGTCTCTAAGTTCTCCGATGACGTAGGTTCTGTAGACAAAGGCGGAGTTTACGAGTGGTTCGCACGTGGCCGAATGGTGAAGCCGTTTGAAGATGCGTGTTTCAAGGGAAAGGTTGGAGATATAACTACTGCTCAAACACAGTACGGTATTCACATTATTGAGATCCTTGGTCAGAAAGACTTTGGTACTGTAATGAACATGGCCTCTATCGATCGACCATTGAAGCCATCTCCACAGACCATAAAGGACGGCTACAACAGCGCAAACGAGCTTGCGATCATGTTCAACGATCTTGAGTCATTCGAAAACGCGGTTGACACTATGGGATATAGCCTCACTCCAGCAAATGGATTAACACCAAACGCTGCTCGAGTTGGAGGCTTGTCGAACGCCGCTGAAGTTGCTCGTTGGGCATATTCGGCTGAAGTAGGTGAAATTTCTACCCCTATTCAATTGGGTGACAAATACGTTGTAGCTGCGTTGGTGGCTGCACGTAAGGCTGGCGTTCCACGATTCGAAGACATCAAGGATCAAATCGAAATCGAAGTAATTAAGCAGAAGAAAGCTGAGTACCTCATTGCGAAGATGGAGAACATCGACGATCTTCAGCAGATTGCTGACGCGGTTGGTTCAAAAGTATCGAAAGCAAGCAAAGTGCCAATGGTTCGAACTAATTTACCGGGATCAGGTAAGTCAGAAAAAGAAACTGAAGTAGTTGGCTTTGCGTGGGGTGTTCCAGTAGGTCACATTACGAGTCCATTGATTGGTAATGCCGGCGTATATGTGATCAGCGGAACTGAAGAAGCAGAATTTGCTGACGCGAAAAGCAACTATATTGAGGAGCAAGACGCTTTGATCAAAACGGTTCAGAACAAAGCTGCAGCGCTTTCACAAGGATTCTATGGCGCCATCAAGCGCACTGCCAAAGTAGAGGATAATCGCTACGGCAACTAACAAAAAACTACGGTAGTTTTTCTACCCGAGGCCATCTTCACGGATGGCCTCTTTTTTTGTCTAAATCTTTTTATCGAGGAATAAGGATGGAGCTATCTCCATAGCTGAGGAATCGGTATCCGGAGTTCAGGGCGGCTTGGTAGACCTTTTTCCAATCTTCGCCAATAAGCGCCGCAACAAGGAGAAGCAAAGTGGATTTGGGTAAGTGAAAATTGGTAATCAGCGCACTGATGATGTGGAATGTATAGCCCGGAAGCACAACTATGGCGGTACTGCACTGCAACGAACCATGTAGCGCTACTTCGTTCTTCAGTGCCAGTAGAGCTTCCACCCTGTCAATCTTAGGAAGTCCCTCATACGGAGTCCATTGGTCAATATCAAAAGGTTGGTTAAGCCCCAATACCAATTTGACGCCAACCCAATACACACTTTCCAGTGCTCGTAAGGAAGTTGTGCCCACGGCAACAACCTTTCCTTTTGAATTGATTAGCCGATCAATCAATTCCTGAGAAACGTGAAATACTTCACGGTGCATTTCATGTCCTCCTATAGTTTCGGAACCCACCGGCTTAAAGGTACCCGCCCCTACATGCAGGGTTACAAATTCCTGTTGCACCCCCTTTGCAGCAAGTTCTGCCATGATCTCACGTGTGAAGTGTAATCCGGCGGTTGGAGCTGCTACGGAACCCCTGTACTCGGCATAAACAGTTTGATAGCGCAGTTCATCCTCATCGGTTGCTTCACGCTTTATATAGGGCGGGAGTGGCAGCTTACCGGCTTCATTGAGCAATTCTGCAAATGGCATTCCCGATCCCCAACTGAATCGAACCCGAAAGGCGTCGCCCATGCGACCTAACATTTCAGCTTTGAGGTCTGAGCCCAAATGCTTCGCATGCACCCATCCCTCCTTCCACTTTTTAGCATTTCCGACGTAGCAAGTCCATTCACACGTTGCAATGCTAGCCAGAGCCTCCTCATGGTTACCGGGAGACACAGGTTCGAGGCAAAATATTTCGATTTGGGCCCCCGTAGGTTTTTTAAAAACCATGCGTGCATGAATCACCCGTGTATTATTAAAGACAACCAAATCATCTTGATTGATCCATGAAACGATATCGGGAAAAGAGCCGTGGCTGATATCACCCTGGTTGTACACCAACAAACGCGACTGACTTCTCTCCTCAGTCGGTTTAAAGGCGATTTGGTGCTCCGGCAATTCAAAATCGAACTGGTCAATGGATATCTGCTGTACCTGCTCCTTCATGTGGCGGCAAAAGTAGTTGAAAATAAAAAGAGCAATCTATCAGACATCAGCGCAAACCAAATAATATACAAAATACTCGAATCTAACTTTCGTTTATTTCGTATATTTACACAACAACAGATCATGAGATGAACAAACTAGAAGACATTAAGAGACCCACAAAAGAGGAACAAGAGTTGGCTATGGCTTCCTATGATGCTCTTGCAGCAACATTAAAACAACTCAAGGATGAAAACCCTGAGATTGAAATTGAGGAGACCAAAGAACTCATCAAAGTTCCTTTGAATGCATTGAAGCTACTTGCACAAGTGCTCAAAGCGATGAGCAAAGGAAATCCGATTTCTATTGTCCCGGTCGCCGCAGAGATGACAACTCAAGCTGCTGCCGATATAATTGGTTGTTCTCGACCTCACTTGGTGAAACTACTTGAAGAAGGTGTCATTCCATTCTCTAAGGTTGGAAGGCACCGAAGGGTACGAATAGAGGATGTTGTTGCTTACAAGAAGCAAATGAAAGAGAAGCAACGCCAAGCGCTAATCGAAATGATGAGAACAGACGAAGATTACGGGCTTTATGATTCATAGTGTTCGATTCACCGCGGTATTAGACACGAATGTGTTGTTTCTTCTCGACCACATCATTTGGGTGAAGAATGGTTAGGATTTACGCTATTTGAGTAAACGGATTAGCCCGTTACTTCCCAATAGCTTCTCTATAAGGTAGCCAAGACCCCTCCACCATGCGCTTTATGGTTATAAAAACGGAATTACCATGACTGTTTCTACGATTGAATCTAAAATGAAACTCGTCGATGTATTTCTGAGCATGTTTGGAGTCAATATGTCCATGGGTTCCTCTAAGCCAGTTCTTGAGGTTAAAAATATGCCAGTGTAGCAATTGGAAGTTCGCCCCGGCGTTTGAAGGTTTGGCAACATGAAGATAGCCCTTGGTCGCCTTTTCATACGCAGACCATTGATCCGTACATATTCTAGCTCCCATAGCGGCCATGCTCATCAGGCCAGCTCGTAGAGCCTCAGCATCATGCCGGTCAACGACTTGCCCATATGCTCTCTTGCATCTGGCTTTCCCTTTCTTATCGGTATAGGTTTCAACGGCAACTTGAACAATTTGCTTCTTTCCTAAGCTACGGCCAGGTTTTCCTTCTTCCTTACCTCCAACAAGGGTTTCGTCAACTTCAACCAAGCCGCCTAGCAAGTGGCTACCAGTCCTGGTCATCGCCTCCTGAACCTTTCGCTTAAAGAACCACGCGGTTGTCTGCTTGACTCCAAACTGCCTGGCAAGTTCGCATGTTGAGATGCCCTTTTTATGAGTAGATATCAGATGCAGCATAAGAAAGGCTTTCTCCAAAGGGAACTTGATCTTGTGGAACAATGTGTTGGACGTGCAAGACTCATCGTAATGGCACTTCTGACACTTTCTGTAGTACCACGTCCTTCCTTTCACGTAGTGATCGTGACCACATTTACGACAGGTATACCCCTCCGACCACTTTAATGAGCACAAATGCTCAAGACACGCTTCCCGAGTTCCAAATTGATTGACAAATTCTGTGATTGTGAGTTGATTTTTCATGACTGAGTAATTAATTTTCAGCCAAATTCACGCCTCACTACGTATTCTATTTACGTGGTCGGGAAGTAGCGGGCTAATCCGTAAAGAAAAAATAAATCCCCGTCAGAATTGAATTGTGATTTAGATAATCCCCAACTTTAGGATGTAATCTCGAAAATACTGCCTTAACTTCCTTTTTGAGGATCACCATCTCTTTTGAACTTCATTTCTCCCAGCTCAATTGCTATTCCCGTTCGAGCTAGAACCGTGAAGATGAAAGCACCCATTGACCAAATTCCAATTGTCACTCCAACCTCAACCAAAGTGGGTGTGTACTCGGCGATTTTTCCCCAAGGCCCAGGTATGAACCCTGGCACAATAAGACCAAATCCCTTTTCAATCCATACAGCGACAAACAGCAATCCGCAGGCTAGATAGAGCATGGATAGCTTTTCTCTAAGACGCCTAATAGTAAGGATAAAGGTGGCTACTACGTTAATGCTTATCGAGGTCCAAATCCAAGGTAAGAGAGCGCCTTTTCCGTGCAGACCAAAGAATAAATAGAAGGCACTTTCGCTGTGGTGAGTTGGTGCGTAGAATTCTTTGAACAGCTCGGACACCAACATGATCAGGTTAATCTGGGCAGCAATAGTAACGATCAATGCTATTTTGCGAATCGTTTCTTTCTTGATGTGGAATTTGGTGAATTTTGAAATCACGGCCAGCACAAGAATGATCAGTGCGGGCCCCGCAGCAAAAGCAGACGCAAGAAATCGAGGTCCGAGCAAGGCATTATTCCAGAAAGGTCGCGCTTGCAAACCTTCGTACAAAAAAGCAGTCACCAAGTGAATACAAACAGCCCAGAAAACGGAAATAATAACGCCAGGGATATAAATCTTTGGATTAGGTTTTTTGCCAATATATCGCATCCACAAGATGTACATCGGTATTGTAATATTAATAGCCAAATAGCCATTGAGGACAATGACATCCCAAGTGAGCATTGAGGCTGGAAAATTAAAAACGCCGATTCCCGGTATCATATGCCACAGCCTTGCCGGCCCACCCATATCAGCAACAACAAAAGCAAGGCACATAAGTAGGGCGGCAACTGCTAATCCTTCGCCAATTAGCACGGCGTGTTTAAAATCAAAATCCTTCAACACGTACGTCGGCAACACCAACATAACAGCCGCTGCCGCCACACCTACTAAGAATGTAAAATTGGAAATATAGAGCCCCCAGCTCACACGATCGGTCATTCCTGACACTTGCAAACCATGATCCAACTGCTGTGAATAACAATACACGCCCAAAAGAATGAGCACTGTGAGAACGGCCATCCACAGGTGATAAATACCGCGACCATTGATAACAATGGTAATCGCATCGACGATCATACGACGTGCTATTTTTACCACACTCATACGCAAGCTATTATTAACTGAATCAGTTTCATCATTAATCCATATAATACCAGAACTTTGGTTCAGTCCCCAAATCCTCTTTTAGTCTGAAAACCTTCTTGTTATTCAGTATCCATCGGAGCTCTGAATTGGGGTCGAGCAAATTTCCAAAAGTCCGTGCACCAGTGGGACACGCTTCCACACATGCCGGGTTCTTTCCTTCACGTGATCGTTGGATACAAAACGTACATTTCTCCATTACACCTTTCTTTCGAAGGCGATTTCCCAGGTAGTGTTGCTTGAGATTCACTTCCGGCTCAGGGATTTCCGGTGATTTCCAATTGAATCGTCGGCCATCATACGGACAAGCCGCCATACAGTATCGACATCCCACACACCAATCGTAATCGATGACAACAATGCCATCATCTTCCTTCCACGTAGCTTGAACAGGACACACATCGACGCACGGGGGATTGTCGCAATGGAAACACTGTGTTCCCATGTAAAAGTGTCCTTGAGCGGGGACCTCATGGTAATAGTTATCATCGGCCTCACCGAAGTTAAAACCCTTTCCGTCTTCCATCTCGTGTATTCGGATGTATTGCATTTGGCTTGTTCGATCCTGATTATTCTCTTCGACACAGGCATTTATACAATCCATGTATCCACGACATTTAGAGATATTGAAGGCATAACCAAACAATACATTCTCTTTGGGTGGGGAAGATGACATGGAAATCCTCTTTCCTGTATTCATTTCGTATGAACGAATCAGACGATTGACGGTTGCCGATTTCTCTTCCTCGGTCATGACCTTATAATTGCCTTTGAAGTATTCTTCCCAATCTATTTGCGACTGTTCTCCTTTCTTCTCCGTAGTGGTCAAAGCACAACTATTTGACATGGCTGCCGTTCCAACGGCCAATCCCCCCATTAAGCTTTTTATTGCCGTTCTCCGACTTTGCTGCTTGGCCAAGACTTGATCATATCCATCTGGTTCGGTAGTGTCCGTCTTACCATTGAGTCGTGAGAAAAACCATTTTGCGCTATCAAGATTCATAGGACTCTTATTGTCGTTCAATTACCTTTTGTGTGTTATATCGAGCAGGCCACCTTGATTCAAAGGCAGGTGCATGTGGGTTGTGGCAGTTCACACATGTCATTGAAACACGTGGATTGGACCAGCCACCAAGCTGTTTTCCGTGCGCGCCTCCCTTCCAATCGTCAAATTGTTTGTTATGGCATTGTCCGCATAGTTTGAAGCTTTCATTGAAGTCGATGGTATTTCCCGTGAGGGAATGCAAGACATCCATATTGTTTTCACTGTGGCAGGTCAAACAATTCATAATTGACGCATCAGCATGAACGATGGATACATTCCAGTGAGCTTGTTTATCTTCATCCATTGAAGACATTTTATCCAGCGCACCAATATGGCATTCCGAACAAGCAAAAGCTTGAATCTGGCCTTTACGCTCAGGAACATGAAATTGGACGTCGTCGTAAATAACTTTGACGAGTTCCGAGAGGTTATCTAAATAATACACCGAGTCGGAAATCGCCTGGGCATTTGAATCGATCATTTCGCGAATCTTGTCATCGACGGTATGATGTGCCCCCTCCTGTGGTCCGCCACAAGAGAAAAGCATGGTTACACCTACAAAAAGACCACCATAGGCCTTATTGATCAACTTGATATCCATCTCTTGCAAAAACATTATTGATGCTAACACTCGTTTCGTTATGTGCATGACATTGTCGGCAGTTGACCCTTTCCGGATGCGAAACACGAATTTCCGAAGGTGTGCTTGGACCGGCATGGCAGCTCAAACAGTTTTCACGCATGAAAAGGGCATGGGGAATAGCTGGCGGACTACCCGGAAGAGCGGTAATACTTAACTGTGGGGCTCTTGCTCCCTGGAACTCATTCACTTTGAATACACCTTCCGACTTGTTGGTCACGTGACATTGTCGGCAACTGGTTTTCTCAGGATGAGGGACTACAGGTGCATAGGCTTCAAACTTGGGCACCCAGCCTCCATTTTTATGGCATTTCAAACAATTATCTGCCCCGATGCTTATTTCATCTACCACCTCATGAGGAATATAAGGCGGTGCGCCATAGTATGCTCTGTTGGCATAGTAATCATCCAGGTTTCGCCCAGAATCATCACTCATGGGCATCTCAGCGTAATGCGTCGAACTATAAAAGCGTTCGAATACGCCGGCCTCTTGAGGAAGAAGTATTCCATTGCTTTGTTCTACAACATTGGCTCCTTCTTTGGACGTTTGGTAACTGAATATACTCGTCGTAAAAACGGCTACTACCATACTCAGAAAAAGTCCTATGATGAATAATCGCTTCATAATCTCGACTTATGCCTTGGTAATTTTTACCGCACATTTTTTGTAATCGGGCTGCTTGGATATTGGACAAAAAGCGTCCAAGGTAATTTCGTTGATAAGCATTCCTTCGTCGAAAAAAGGGACAAATACTTGCCCGCGAACAGGCATTCCGCGTTCATTAATCGAAGCAGGCAATATGATGTCACCTCTTCGTGACGTCAACTTCACCGGATCCCCGTTTTGTATGCCCATTTTCATGGCATCCTCCGGGTTAAGTTCAACATAGGCTTGTGGCATCGCCTTGTGCAAAACTGGAATTCGACGCGTCATCGACCCGGTGTGCCAATGCTCAATCACACGACCAGTATTCAGCCAAAACGGATAATCGGCATCCGGCTCTTCTGCCGCCTGCTCATATGGTCGTTGCCAAATAACTGCGCGATGGTCAGGCTTACCATAAAAATCAAATTCACCTTGGGTACAAGCAGGATCATAGGCGGCATTAAACCGCCATTTCGTCGATTTTCCATCAACGTAAGGCCACATTGCCCCAGGCTGAGACTTGAGCACCTCCAAAGGTGCCATATTGT
This sequence comes from Flavobacteriales bacterium, assembly GCA_020437755.1. Taxonomy (GTDB): domain Bacteria; phylum Bacteroidota; class Bacteroidia; order Flavobacteriales_D; family Sanyastnellaceae; genus JADFAK01. Next base: position 58,082 of record JAGQVX010000001.1, on the reverse strand, counting down.
GCTTTTTATTGTCGTGAAATCTTCGGTACTCGTTGTAAATTTCTTCGATATGGGTTTCTTTTTTGTAAGCAAACTGCTTTCCAAACCCCATCCTTCTAGCCACCTCTACTATTTGCCATGTATCACTAATCGCTTGGCCAGGTGGTTCTATCATTTGTTCGAAATACTGTGTCCGTCGCTCAGAGTTTCCGTACATGCCCTCTCTTTCAATCCAACATGCTGAGGGAAGTATAACATCGGCAATGTCAGTGGTTGGCGTAGGATAAATATCCGACACAACTATAAAACGTCCTTCTTTTTTTGCGGCGTCTCGGTAGCGTTTCAGCTTCGGCATAGTAACCATAGGGTTGGTAACTTGAATCCACATAAAGCGAATTTCACCTCTATCCAGCGCCCTGAACATTTCTACAGTATGGTATGAAGGCTTTGGGTCGATATTATTAATCGGAACATCCCAGATTTTGGCCGCCTCCTTGCGATGTTCTTCATTCATTACCACGCCGTGGGGTAGCTTATGAGTAAGGGTTCCAACTTCCCTCACGGTCCCGCAGGCGCTTGGCTGACCAGTGAGCGAGAAAGGACTGTTGCCAGGTGACGAAATTTTGCCCGTAAGGAGATGGATATTATAGATCAGGTTGTTGATCCAGGTCCCGCGTGTATGCTGATTGGCACCCATGCACCACAGTGACATCACTTTAACATTAGGATCTCCGTAGAGCGAAGCCATGTACTTTATATCTCTTGCGGAGACCCCAGAGATTTTCTCTACTTTTTCAGGTGAGTAATCCTTTAAGAATTCCTTGTAGGTATCGAAGTCAATCATTTCAGGTTTGTCCTGGAAGGAATATTTGTCCTCCATTCCATACCCTATATTGGTGAGACCTTTTGAGAAATTGCAGTGATTCTCAATAAACCTTTCATTGACCCAACCGTTGTTCACGATCTCGTAACAAATGGAATTGGCCACAGCCAAATCAGTTTGTGGCTTGAACATGATGGACTTATCAGCTGCAGTAGAAGTACGCGTTGTACGGGTGGCAAAATCTACAATTTTCGACCCGCGATTCATGCGTTGATCCAACAAGCGGGAGAACAGAACCGGATGCATTTCGGCCATATTGTTTCCCCAGAGCACAAATACATTCGCATGATCAATGTCCTCGTAGCAACCCATAGGTTCATCAATTCCGAACGAGGACATAAAACCTGTTACTGCGCTTGCCATGCAGAGCCTCGCGTTGGCTTCAACATTGTTAGTTCCTATGCAACCTTTAAACAGCTTAGAAGCCACATAACCATCAGGAATTGTCCATTGTCCGGATCCATATATAGACACTGAATCTTTGCCGTAATCCTTAATGGTTTCTTTCATTTTTTCAGCGATTAGCTGAAGTGCCTCATCCATGGTCTTTTCGACATACTTTCCATTTTCTTTGACAAGAGGTTTTGTGAGTCGGTCGGCGCCATATAGTGCCATGATCGAATGATAACCTTTGACACAACACAATCCTTTGTTTACCGACGATTTTGGATCTCCTTTTACTGCAACGGCCTTTCCTTGTTGAATACCAACGAGTACTCCACACCCTACTCCACAGAACCGACAAGGAGCCTTTTTCCAATCGATTGATCCATTCGGAATAGCCGCGAGCTGTTCATTCGGAAACATGATTCCGGGAAACATAGCTGTTGCGGCCGCCATGGCTGAAAGCTTTGCCATGCGACGTAAGAATGTTCTTCTATTTGATAGTTCGTTGAAGATCATATTCTATCAATTTGACGTTGTGTTAAATCCCGACACCATAGTGAGCATTGACAGATGATCAAGCTCATTGATTTTTGAAAGCAACTCATCATCCTCTTCTTTGGTAGAAGTGTCTGTTACCAATATCAATATATCCTTGTTCTCGGCCGCTACCACTTCACAAGAACTCATCTTAGACAACTGGAATATCAATTGAGATTTCCTCCCTGGCACTGGATGTACAATGTAACTCTTGATTGACATGTGTTTGCTACTATTGGATTGCTGGGGTATGTGGTTTAGCTGTGGAGAATATCCTTGGTTTTACAATAAGCATAATCCATCCCCAATTATTGACTTCGTTATTATCCACTCCTTTAAGAAGTTTCATTCCTTTTTTGGGAATTAGATGCGAATAACCCGCTTTTAGAATAACATCACTATTGACATTGTACGTGGCAACGACATCGAACTCTTCACCTAAATAAGTTGACTCATCTTGCACAAAAGTCTGAGCCGATGAAAAATTGTGCCACGTCAATGAAAGACCACACTTAGCTCCAAGTTTGCTTTGAAGATTTATATAAAGATCTCGCAGCCCAGGTCCACCGATATGATTCCCAACATAGAAGTAGTCCATCAGACCGTTGAATTTATGGTTGGTACCATATAGCGGCGTAAAGGCGGTGTTGTTAGATGGATCGCCGAGTCGATTTCCACTTTGCAACTCACCCCCGAGTCCAATTGCCCATTTCTCTTTCTTCAAACCAACCTCAAGTCCGGCCAGAAATGCTTCTATCCCCGTGCCTACTCGATCTTCACCCGTTTGAAAATAACCGTTTGCCATGACATTGAAAATACCCTTCTTCCACTTTAGGTGTGTCCCGAGGGTCTGACTATAGCGTACTCTATTCTCACTAGGAATACTGTCATGAATAAATTGTAGTCCGTTGTTCAACACCAAAACACTTACATGAAATTCCTTGATTCTTTGGTTCAACCAAAGGAATTGCATGGTTTTATATGTACTCGGATTAATCAGGGTATTACCCGTCAGTTTTACACCGTCCTGGTTGAAAGCGACGGCGAGACGCGATCTGAATCTACCTTTTTCATATGCGAGTCCAAGCATATCATGACTGCGAGCTTGCATAGCCCAGTCTACACTTCCGAGAATTCTCTCGTCGTCAAGAGAAACTTCCTGGCGGCCTATCTTCGTTGTAAGTCCTTTTGCAATGGGAATTCTAGCCCATGCTTCATGTACAGAGAATCCATTCACATCCGAAGAGTTCAATTGACCTACGTCACCCCAGACTCGAATGTCTTGTATGCTCAAGAAGACGTCAACCCTTTCAGACTTAAACTCTGCCTTCAAACGGGTACGCTGTTGAACAAAAAAAGCGGGATCAGCACCCTCAGGAACGAGTGTAGAAAACCCGTTCCGATATTCAGCGCGTGAGCGCAAATCAACATCTGCCGTGAATTGTGCATTCAGCGAAAAACACAGCAATACAGGTATACAAGCGAGCAATTTAAAACCCATGACACAGCTAATTTCAGAGGTATTTGTTTTATTACCTCTAAACTACTGCTTGTTGAAACTGTCTTCCATGACAAAAGTCATACAGAGAGCTGAATTGCACTAGAAAAAAAGCTCAGTAATACTACTACCCATGCACGGCACGCCAATAAAAAGAGGTCTCGAACGTTTTCGAGACCTCTTCTAAACCTTAACTAAAACTAACTATACTATTTATCAGCGAACCAGATCAGTCCGCCTTAGTGGTAAATTACGTCCTTTATACAATGTGCGTTTTTGAAACCCTACCCCCTCTGTCAACTATTACGCAAAACTCGTTATTTCTCTTGGTCGTAGGGCGCTTCTTAACATTTTTTGAAGATGTCAAGAGGCCTGTTTGCTTTCAGAGATTGTCACGTTCAACTGCTTATCGATCTCAAACTCCAACCCCATGGAAACGCACACGATCATAAGGGCTTCCTGCAAATTCTCGTTGGAGAACTCACATGTCGAACGCTTATCCAGTGTTGTTGGCCATTCGATATTGCATCCAAATTGCAACTCAATCTCTTCAAAAATCCGCGCTGCATCCTCATTATGGAATTCGTAGTATCCCGATTTCCAATCCGGTTCAGTTCCTTCAATCGACAACACATCTCCTAAGGCACTGCCAGACGCATGAATTCTTTCTCCGGGTGAGAGCACGACACTTTCGTCTTCATCATCAACGCCTACCTTACCCGTGTAGCACACTACATCAAATCCATTGTTGCGTTGATAAACATCGAAGCTCGTTCCCAAGACACTAACCACGCCTTTATCCGTGTGCACCTCAAATCGTGAGCCTTTGGTTACTTCGAAATAGCCTTCGCCTGAAAGGTGTACAGCCCGACCATCTTCCCATGCGTTTTGGTCGTACCATGCTTTTGATTGGGCATGAAGCCAAATTTTGGAGCCATCAGGCAGGACAAATGGATCAGGTTGAAGAGAAAGCTGGACAAACTCCACCTTCTCAACACGTGGCATGAATATGGCCACGCCCAATGCAATAACGGCAACGGCTGCCACAGATGCCCAAACCGCCTTGCGACGAATGGATACCACACGAGTGCCGGAAGCGGTTTCTTCCACAGCGATACGAGACTGGATACTATTCCAAACCTCATCTTTACTCTTTCTCCCCGGAACCTGCCAGTTTTCAAGCAGTTCCTTTGTCAATCTTTCTTTATTCACCTCTTTCTATGCTTAGGATAAGCGAATACTATACAACGCAGTTGCGCATTCCCCTACCTCCTTTTTCAAATTATTGTTCCTGCACATTCAAACCGATCATCACGCTGCTCACTCCGGTAACATACCCCGCCCCTCCCGACACATTGTCGGGTCCGTTGAATACATGATGATTAATGCCAGGGGCATATCGGAACACGCTTGCATATTCTGTATCGATTCGGATGATCTCCAATAGGTGTTCACCATAATACCGGAAGTCGGAGGCATATATCGTTAAGAAGTTCTTCTCGGTAGGAAGTTCATACACGGCTTCAAAGTTGCCGGATGGTACACCAAACTGGATGCTCTCAGGATCATCGTCGGGTTCGTGCAACAACAATACATATTCATATCCCTCCTCCTGAATCCAGGAAACCTCAAAGACCTGAGCTCCCGGATCTTGCTCATCGATGAGCACCAACTGGTCGCTTATGGAAATGAACTGAACAGGTTCAGGCATGGAAGTCTCCGAAGAAACTATACGTCCGTCCACAACCGCTTCCACTCGAAAAACCTGTCCGCTAAAAGTGGTGAGTTCACCACTGGTCAAGTAGTGACCCGCATCGACCTCATCTTCGGTAAAAACTGCAGTTTGGCCTGCACCAACCAAGGAGACTGAAGCTCCTGAAATGGGTTTTTCGCTACTTTGGTCACCAATGGGATTGATGCGGCTGAGCAGCACTTCATGTTCATCTTCCCCTTCGAACAATATCGACTTTATTACAACCAAGTCTTCAACCTGGTCGGCTACATTGTCGGGTTCACAGCTCAACAGCAGGGCTGCGCTAAATACTATGTAAAGTATATTCTTCAAAAATGCACGGTCATTTTAAGGGCCGGGACAAATCCCAGTGAAACAATATCTCTCGAGTCCAGCGAATACAATTGCGGGTCGCTTAATTGACTGACTACAAAGTATTCCCTGTCCTTGACGTTCTTCCTATTGTACACGTTATATGCAAAAAGCCCCAAATCAATATTCGACTTCTTAAAGCTTAGCGTGTATTGTACTCCCAGATCCAGCCGGTGATAGGGGGCTAGTCGGCCGCTGTTGAAGTCGCCTGGAACAATGATTCGCTGGTCATTTCCATTGACCAATGGAATGGTGTAAGTACCCAGGACCGGACTATATGGTTTTCCCGATCCATAGACGAACGTAGCGCTGAATTTCCATCGGGGAATGCGGAAAATATATGCCCACTTCATTTCAAACAGTTGGTCGTGTGAAGGGTACAGCTGCTTCTGCTCCAACTGGTCTAAATCATAGTACACACGCCCAACCGTGGCCGACACCCAACCGGTATGTTGTCCGGTGAGTTTTTGAAGCATCACTTCTCCCCCCCATGCCGAGCCATCGCCGGTAAAGAGTTGGTTGTTGTCAACGGCTCCGTCATTTCGAAATGTGAGAGGATCCTCTATGGTGCCTTTAAGCCAACGGTAATATCCCTCCACCTGGAAGCGAAACCGGTTGTCTTCCCAGGCAATTTGTCCTTGAATCTGATCATTGCGACCCACAGGAACCTGTTCCAGATCAGACAGGGCCCAGTAGTCGGGAGTGTTGCGGAACAGGTTTTGGCTTCTCACTTTTCGAATAACCTGGAAATAGCGGCCGTAGGCTACGGATGCTGAAAATCCAAACCAGAGGGGTTTGCTGAGTGCAATTCGAGGTTCGGTATATACGGTGTTGGTGTTTCCGAAGTAGCTCATTCTCACTCCGGCATTCGCCAAAATGTCAAACAGCCAGGTGAATTCATCCTGGGCATAAACGGCAACCAGCGGAGATTCATCAACAATATTTCGCGTTACTTGTCCGGTTGAAGCGTAGTCGAATTGAATACGATTGTGGTTGATCCATGTCCCGAATTCGATAGCATGTTCATCTATAGTTCGGGCGAGAGACCCCTTGAATGACCATTCCTGAAGCGATGATGTTTGATCGGAATACACGGTATCGCGCAGGTCAAAAGGAATTTCATAAACGGCATCACGGGCAAACAGGGCACTTTTGTAGTTGGACCAACTGAGGTTTACATCAGAATACCAACCCGATTTGGCCGCATGGCCCCACCTTAAAGCCGCACCGGCATTCCCCCATGAACTCTCATCGCGGTAGTTTATTACCTCTTCAAACTCCGGGAACTCCGCGTCGTACTCTATCAGTAGATTGTCCTGAGCGCGGTAAGCCGAAAACTGCACCACATCCTTCGAGCCAGGGTGCCAGGTAAGTTTGGCCGTTACGTCATAGAAATGATAATCAGGAGCGGCACCATCGAATGTATTGACTTCATTCTGACCCGGTTGAGTAATGGAGCTGTTGTAGAGGTTATTGAACAATTGTTGGTACAGCGGACTGAAAATTACATCTGTAAAGGATCGACGAGCTGAGACGATAATTGAAGCCTTTTCTTTGACGATAGGGGCTTCAACGGAGGCTGATACTGAGGTGAAATTGACGGTGGCCTTTCCTTTTGGTTTGAGCTGATTGCCTTCCTTTCCGGTAATCTCAATCACGCTGGATAGTCGCCCGCCGAAGCGAGCTGGGAACCAACCCCGATACAACCGAATATTCTTTACGGCATCTTGATTCAGCGCACCAAAAACCCCATAGAAGTGGTCGAGGTGATACATATTAAAGCCATCGAACAACACCAGGTTTTCGTCGCTCCTTCCCCCTCTGATATAGAGGTTGGCACTTTGATCGGATGTGCCATTGATACCCGGCATGAGTTGGATGGATCGTATCGGGTCACTCTCGCCGAGGGAGGGTAGTGAGCCCAATTGATCGGCGTTGAGCGTGGTAATTCCCACGATTGATGCGTTCTCCATCCATTTGGATTCTTCCCCTACAATTGCGGCCACGGGCAGAATAGAAAAATCGCGATAGAGTTCTAGCGGTTGCGCCTCATTAACCATTTCAGGTGTCAGCTTGATTCGAAGCGTGGCGTATCCGATGTAGGAAATCTCTAGGGTGGCAGTATCGGACGGGAATTGCTCGAATCGGAAGAAACCATCTGCATTGGTCGATGTGCCCAAGTTGGCGTATTTGGCAATAACGTTTGCAAAAGGCAGCGGTTCTCGACTGGAATGATCAATAATTCTTCCCGACCACGCAAACAGGGATTTGGTAGGTTGCTCGAAAGACTCTTGTGACGGGGGACGGTAATATACGACCCAGGTCTTCCCTATTTGGCGAATGCCGTACGGAATTCCAGAAAGCAACTGAGCAAAGAAATCAGGAATGGCCAAATTGTCAGCATGAATAGAGGCATTGATCTGACTCAAGGCGCCGTAGTCGTAAGCCAACTTTATGCTGTACGCATCATGAACCTCATCGAGGATGGTTGTAAGTTGTTGATTGTCGGCATGATAAGTAATACGCACCTCCTCCTGGGCCGTGAGATTGCCGGCAAACAACAGGAAAATCAGCAGGGCCTGGAGGTACTTCATGGTTTAAATATCTACACCAAGTTCATCGCGGATGATTTGGATGGCTTTACTCATGCGCTTTTCAATAGCCTTGATACTCAATCCCAATCGATCGGCGATTTCGCGGTATTTAAGATCTTCAATACGATTCATGAGAAATACCTCCCTGCATCCTTCAGGCATGGAAGATATGACGTTCATAAGTTTTTGTTCATATTCCTTGATCTCGAGCTGGTATTCCGGGTCTTTAATTTCACTCGATAGCGGCCGGGAATTGACAAATTTGTACTGCAATTGCTGACGCTTCATGTAGTTGATTGTCAGATTATTGGCAATAGTATACAAATAGGATTTCACCGTTTTCAGATCAATTCGAGTGCGATTTTCCCAGAGTTTTACGAAGGTATCCTGAGCGATATCTTCCGCCAAATCAGCATCAGCTACTTTGAAATAAATGTAGTTCCGGATGCTATCAAACATTTCCGAGAAAATGCTTTGAAAGTCGTTGTAGGTGAGTTCCGTAAAATGTTGATCCTGGCTTTCCAATCGCTTGCATTTGGCTATTCAACATCTCGTCTGACTATAGCTGGTCCGGGGTATGACGGGAATTGATTTGACGAGCAAAACTGTTCCCTTTTATGGATTCACTTGCAGAATAGACGTTTACTGCTACAAATATTGAAATAAAGTCGGAACGGAAAGGGGATAATTTGCAATCTAATCCACGACGATATTGACAGCCTGAGTCAGCACCTTTGATGTGGGGGAAACCAAAAAAGCGGGCATATCGTTAAAACAAAGGGTATTTCGTATTTTTGACCTCCTCAAATCTGGAGTAGACCATGGCAAGTGGAAAAATTTTGGTAATCGGAGCCGCCGGACAGATCGGAGTTGATCTTGTGCTGACGTTGCGCAAAGAGTTTGGTGATACGAATGTGGTGGCGTCGGACATCCGGGTGCCTGCCATTCCGGAGATTGTGGATGGGGGACCTTTCGAAAACCTGAACATTCTGAATGACCAGGATTTGCTGCGGGTTGTAGAGAAGCATAATATTGATACCGTTTATCATTTGGCGGCAATGCTTTCGGCAACTGCGGAAAAGAATCCGGACAAAGCCTGGGATCTGAACATGACCAGTTTGTTTTATGTTCTTGATTTGGCACGTGCCGGAAAGATCAAGAAGATTTTCTGGCCCAGCAGTATTGCGGTGTTCGGACCTACCACTCCGCCTATTGACACTCCTCAGCACACTATTTGTGAGCCCACAACGGTTTACGGCATTTCGAAGCTCGCCGGGGAGCAGTGGTGCTCGTATTATCATCAGAAGTTTGGTGTAGATGTGCGCAGCATTCGATATCCGGGTCTGATTAGTTATAAATCTGCACCGGGAGGCGGAACAACGGATTACGCCGTGGAGATTTTCCACGAGGCCATACGTCACGGACATTATACCAGTTTTCTGAAAGAAGACACCGCATTGCCAATGATGTACATGGATGATGCGATTCGGGCTACCATAGAGATCACCAATGCACCTGCCGATCGTGTTCCGATCAGAACCTCATATAATCTGTCGGGCATGAGTTTCACTCCTGCCGGCATCGCGGCCGAGATCAAGAAGCACATTCCCGGATTTACGATTGATTACAATCCCGATTTCCGTCAGAATATTGCCGATTCATGGCCTTCATCGATCAACGACGATTACGCCCGTCGGGATTGGGGATGGCAGCGACAGTATGACCTCTCAGCCATGACCGAAGTGATGATTCGGGAGATTCGCGCACAAATAGCTGCTTCGGAGGTAACTTTTTAAGATTTGTAGCGTAGAAGTGGGTAAGGATTAAGGATCTAAAACCCACGAATCATGACTACACATTGCCACAGATTTACAAAACTCGCAGCTGCTATTCTGCTTGTATTCTCGGCAATAGCAGCGTCTGCCCTGACCCCGAGAGGAGAAGAACTGAATGCGATTGACAATCAGGGTCTTCGACAGGGATATTGGATTATCAAAGGCTATATGCTCAATACCAATGAGTACGATGCCAATTCAACTGTAGAAGAGGGCAAGTACCTCGACAACAAGAAGGAAGGGCATTGGAAGCGCTACTGGCCCAATGGTCATTTGAAGAGCGAAATTCACTACGAACGTAATCGTCCGGTAGGTGAGTATGCTGTTTACTATGACAATGGTCAATTGGAAGAAAAGGGCATTTGGGATCATAACAAGAATATTGGAGAATTCAAGCGTTGGTATGCCAATGGAAATATGCAGCAGGAGTTTTACTTCAGCGACAACGGCAAGCGTAACGGAATTCAGAAGTACTTCCATGAAAACGGAAAACTGGAATTGGAAGTCAATATCATCAACGGCAAGGAAAGTGGTGTGATGAAGCGCTACTATGACGACGGCCGACTGAAAGAAGAGAAAGTGCTTGAAAATGGTGTTCTTGTGGAGGGCAGCATTAAAAAGGATCCTAAGAAAAATGTGGGACACAAAATCACATCTATGGAAGAAGTCATTGCTGACGATCCAACTGCCAAGCAGTCGGAAGCAACTGCCGATGAACCCAACGAAGCCTTCGCCTTCAAGCCCAATGGTTACAACGTATTATATGATGCCAACCAGCAAATCACTCAAATTGGTGAATTCAAGAACGGCCGATTGTGGAGTGGTAAATGGCACCGCTACAATAGCGACGGCATCCTGATCCGGATCGAGATTTATAAGTCGGGCAAGTATGTTGGTACCGGCGTCATCACCGACGAAGATTAATAAAAGACTGCTAATTATCACGACCAGATAAAAGAAAGCGGGGTTGCTCCAATTGGGCAACTTCGCTTTTTTTGTCCCCATCAATGGAGCTGAGGCTCTTCCCCTGCATGAAAATGCCAATAATCATCCTCATTCGATTATAGAAAACCAATAGATTTGCAGCATGGAAAATAGTTTGTCTGTCTACAACAGCCTCACCAAGAAGAAAGAGCTGTTTGAACCGCTTTCACCTCCATTTGTGGGCATGTATGTGTGTGGGCCCACGGTGTACAGTGATGTGCATCTCGGCAATGTGAGGACATTCCTCACTTTTGATGTGATTTACCGGTACCTGATCCATTTGGGATATAAGGTGCGCTACGTAAGAAATATAACCGATGTAGGTCACCTCACCGGAGATTCGGATGATGGTGAAGATAAGATTGCAAAGAAAGCCAAGCTCGACAATCTCGAACCCATGGAAGTAGTGCAGAAATACACCAATGGTTTTCGCGATGTGATGCGCATTTTCAATATTCTACCCCCTTCTATCGAGCCCACGGCTACCGGTCACATTATTGAGCAAATCGAGATGATTGAGCAAATCATAGCCAATGGATTTGCCTATGAAGTGAATGGTTCAGTGTACTTCGATGTGAAGAAATTCAATGAAAAGCATGGCTATGGTGATTTGTCGGGCAGAAAAATTGACGAATTGATTTCCAACACTCGATCGCTTGACGGGCAAGATGAGAAGCGTGACTCACTGGATTTCGCTCTTTGGAAAAATGCGGATCCTTCTCATCTCATGAAATGGCCTTCTCCATGGGGCATTGGTTTTCCGGGATGGCATTTGGAGTGTTCGGCAATGAGCACCAAGTACCTGGGAACTACTTTGACATTCACGGTGGTGGAATGGATTTGAAATTCCCGCATCACGAATGTGAAATTGCCCAGAACATAGGCGCAACGGGGGAATCTCCCGTACGGTATTGGATCCATGGCAACATGCTCACCGTGAACGGTCGTAAGATGGCCAAGTCGGAAGGCAACGGATTCACTCCGGAAGAATTGATTACAGGCAACCACAAGCTTTTGGACAAAGGTTACAGTCCGATGACCGTTCGCTTTTTTATGTTGCAAGGACATTATGCCAGTACGCTTGATTTTTCGAATGAGGCGCTGCAGGCCGCAGAGCGTGGTTATAAGAAACTGGTCACCGCCCTTTCGACCATGAAGAGTCTGGAAGCCGGTGCGCAGAATGATTTCGATGCTACGGCATTCGCCAAAAGGTTACATGACGCCATGAATGACGACTTCAATACACCGATTGCCATATCGGTGCTTTTTGAGGGGGTGAAGGCTATCAATTCCGTGCGCGACGGCAGTATGGCTATTGACCAGGCCAATTTGGAGGTATTGAAATCTGCGATGAGTGATTTCTACTACGACGTATTGGGCTTTGTGGATGAAGGCGTTTCGGGTGACGATGAACTGGTTGACGGTGTGATGCAAATGTTGATTGGCATGCGCCAAACGGCTAAAGTGGAGAAGAATTATGGTCTGGCAGATCAAATCAGAGACGAATTGGCCAAGCTCAACGTTCAGTTAAAAGATTCAAAAGAAGGCACAACCTGGTCTCATGATGCATAAATCCCTATTCACCCTATTGATTACAGCCACGTTTTTTGTGGGATGCCAGCCCGATGAGGACCTGGCCAGTGATCAAACCAAGCAAGATAAGAAGGACGTTGTAGTACCGCCCTTTAATGCGGATTCGGCCTATCAATTCGTACAAGACCAGGTTGACTTTGGTCCGCGAGTTCCCAATTCCGATGCCCAGCTTGCGTGTGCCGATTGGATGGCGTCCAAGCTGGAAAGCTACGGAGCTGAGGTTATTAGGCAGGAAGCCACGGTATTTGCCTATGACAATACGCCTTTGCGCATGATCAATGTTATTGGTCAGTTCCAACCCGAAAACAAACGACGCATTCTGCTGTATGCACACTGGGATACCCGTCCGTGGGCCGACAAAGACTCGGTGGAGAGTGCGCAGCGGCAGCCCATTGATGGAGCCAACGATGGAGGAAGCGGTGTAGGTGTATTGCTGGAAGTAGCGCGAAATTTGGCGAATGCCAAGCCTGACCACGGCATAGACATCATTTTCTTCGACACCGAAGATTACGGAACCCCTGAATTTGCGAAAACCGAGAGCAACTACCTCTCGTGGTGCCTTGGATCGCAATATTGGTCGGAGAACAAGCACAAGCCCGGATACCATGCGAAGTATGGCATTTTGCTCGACATGGTAGGGAGCAATACAGCATCCTTTCCAAAAGAAGGCACATCGATGCATTTTGCCCCACACATTGTGGAGAAAGTATGGCGCAACGCCCGCAAATCGGGCAACGGGAAGTATTTTACCGATGAGATAAGCGGACACACCATTGACGATCATCGTTTTGTAAATGAAATTGGTGGGATCCCGTCGATCTGCATTGTTGAGTACCATACCAATACGCTCATGATGGGCATGTCGGCCTATGGTTCTTATCACCATACCCATAAGGACAATATGGATGTGATCGACAAAAATGCGTTGCAGGCGGTAGGTGAAACACTCATGTACACGATCTACAACGAGTAGTCATTTGCTGAATAGCGTATTCTTTTCATAATCAACATCTTAAGGTATTCGCCAAATGGCAGGAAAGCTGATTTCAGTTTTCAACGACCGGATGTATAAACAAAACCGGCGCGGTTCATTGTAAGTCCCTTGTACGCACTACTTTAGAAAAAAAGTACAACTACATGAAGGGATTGAATGTGAAGCTTCTGGCGGAGATTTGTGAAGTAGCCGGAGCACCTGGATTTGAGCGTCGAATCCGCGAGATTGTTTTGCGTGAAGTAAAGCCCCTGGCCGACGAGATCCACACCGATGCTATGGGCAATGTAACGGCCATTGTCAAAGGAAAAACCGACCGTAAAGTCCAGGTTGCTGCGCATATGGACGAGATTGGTTTCATGGTCACTCATATTGACGACAATGGTTTCCTAAAGTTCCACACACTTGGCGGATTTGACCCCAAGACTTTGACGGCACAGCGTGTAATTGTTCACGGCAAGCAAGACCTGATTGGGGTGATGGGCTCAAAGCCGATCCACATCATGAAGCCGGAAGAACGCACGAAGGCACCAAAGATTGAGGACTATTTCATCGATTTGGGCATGCCAAAAAGTGAGGTAGAAAAGTACATTGAGATTGGCAATCCCGTGACCCGGGAGCGCAAGCTGATTGAGATGGGGGATTGCGTGAATTGCAAGTCTATAGACAACCGTGTGAGCGTATTTATCCTCATCGAAGCATTGAAGAAACTTAAAAAGCCTGCCTGCACGGTGCTTGCTACTTTCACGGTGCAAGAAGAAGTGGGAATTCGCGGTGCAAATGTGAGTGCATTGCAGCACCATCCCGACTTTGGCATTGCGCTGGATACTACGATTGCATTTGATACACCGGGGGCAGCTGCGCATGAGCGCGTCACCAGTTTGGGAGCCGGTACTGCCATTAAAATTATGGATGGTCATACCATTTGCGATACCCGCATGGTTCAGTTTATGAAGGACACGGCTGCCAAACACAAAATCAAATGGCAGCCTGAAATTCTGACTGCAGGAGGCACAGACACTGCAGGACTCCAACGCATGACCCCGGGAGGCTCAATTGCCGGCGCCATATCGATCCCCACGCGACACATTCACTCAGTCATTGAAATGGCGCACAAGCAGGACATTTCGGATTCTATTTCATTGCTGAAAGCTTGTCTGGAAGACCTGGACAAGCACAATTGGAATTTGGATGAATAGGACTTCGACCGACATACGAAGCAGGAAAAAAGTCATAGTATCGCCACACAACGAGAACTGTATATTTTGACCTTTCGTGTTGCATATCATGTCCTTACCTTTTTAGGCATTGTGTTGGGTTCCCTGACCGCCTATGGATCGTCAGATGGATTTGGGGTATTGTTGGACCAGCACCAGCCCGATGAAGTACTGCTCCGGGTAGATTCGGCACTTCAGGTGGCCACAAGCAGCGAAGAACGTTCCCGTCTTCTCATGCTCAAGGGTCGTGCATTTCACGATTTAGAGCAGCACGTCAACGCTATTTCCACTTTCCAGGAGGTGCTCGAGCTGGATATTCCGGCGAAGGCGGAGGAACGAGGGCACGCCCATTTTTACCTGGGAGAGACTTACTACGAACAAGGAAGTCTGGAGCTGGCGCAGAAGCATTATTTGGAAGCCTTGAAGGTTTACCGCGGGATGGGAAACGATCAGCGCATTGGTGCAGTGGATTTGAAGGTGGGTATGATCTATTACGGTTTGTATGAATACGACCGTGCTCTGGATCGACTGCATGAGGCCCTGAAGTACTATGAGTCGAGTGATCGACGGATTGATTTGGCCGAGATTCACCTGATGATTGGCAAGATACACTTTGCCAATTCAGAGTTCAACGCCGCTGAAGAGCACTACACCACAAGCTACGCCATATATGATGAACTGGGTTTTTCGGCCTCGAGCAATGAGGTATTGGAAGAGTTGGTAGTGGTTTACAAGACCACCCATCGCTGGAGTGATGCGATAGCCAGTTTGCAACGCGCGGAGGAAAACAGCGCCCGCTCCCATGATTACCGATCGCAGGTACGCACGTTGGAACAAAAGGCGTGGTTTTTCAGTCAAATGTCTGACATCAAATCAGCCATTTCCGCATTGGAGCAGGCATCGGAAATAGCGCAGGAGCACAGGAAGAAAGCATTGCCCTCGATCGCTATGTCGCTGGGGCACTACTACGAGCAAAACGGTCAGCGTACCGAAGCCCTAATTGCCTTCAGCGATGCCCGTGACTGGAGTCGGGAACAAGGAAATATTGTAGCGCAGCGCACTGCGGAGCTGAGCATCAGCTCCTTTTACCGATCCCAGGGGGATTGGGAGCATGCCTACTACCATATGCAGGCGGCAGACAGTCTGAATTTATCCATTGCTGCGCAGAAGTACTACCATTTGCAGGAGGAATTGAACCGGCAGAAGATGGATGAGATGCAGATCATCGAGGACCATTTTGACGAAGTTGCCGAGTTGAAGACTGTTCAGGACGGGTTGATGAAGAAGATCATGATTGGCGGGTTGATTGCGCTGGTCATTGTGTTGTTTTTCGTGTATCGAGAGTTTATTCAGAAGCGCAAGCTGAGCAAGATACTTGAGTGGAAAGTGTATCGGAGAACGAGGGAGCTGCGCAAGGCAAACAAGGAGTTGAACACCTACATTTATAAGTCGTCGCACGATCTTAGGACCCCCCTTACGAGTATTAAAAGTTTGCTCCGTCTGCTCAACACCGAAGAGCACACGCCCGCGACCAGGAAATACCTTGGGTTGATAGAGAGCTGTACCGAGCAGATGGACGATATACTGATTAGCCTTTCCCGGGCCGTGGACTATAAAAAGGTTGAACCAAGTGTAGAGCTGATTGATTTTTCAAAGGTCAGGTACGACGTGGAACAAAAGGATATTGGCAGTTATGGTCCGGTAAAGGTGCACTGGAACATAACGGAGAAGGCTCCGTTCTACAGCGACTATAAGCTGCTGAAGGTCATACTTCGCAAGACCATCGCCAATGCCTTGATGTACCGCCAGGGCACGCAGGAGGACTTTTGCAACATCACCATTACTACCGACCGCAAGGGTGCCATTCTGTGCATCGAAGACAACGGCCAGGGTATCAATGAGAAGATTCGGGAGAATGTCTTTGACATGTTTGTGAAGGGCACGCATAAATCAACCGGTGCCGGTTTGGGCTTGTATTTGGTCAAGATTGCTTTGGAGAAGATCCGTGGGAAGGTGGTGTTGGAGAGCACAGTTGGGAAGGGATCGAAGCTGACGTTTCAGTTGCCCAATATGAACTAAGGGGTAAAAAATACCCAAGCGCAATCATCCTTCTTCATTTCACATACTTGACCTGCGACGTAATACATTTGACCGTACCTGCTGAATACGCGTAGATATTGGATACGATGCAGGGTGCCGAGACACCTGACTTCTGCGCTTAAAGGTTATAATATACTGTTATTCAGTCGTGTATAGTTCTTCAAGCTTGGATTTGGGTGTCCGGGAGGTTGTTTCACGCAAAGCCGCAGAGACGCAAAGAGAGGAATACGATTGAAAATGAACTATTACTTCTGCGACTTAGGGCCTTTGGGTGAATCAATAAAAGGAATACCGGAATAAGGCAACCGGGAAACGGGAATGAGGTTTTTGATGTGATATGTTTCACGCAAAGCCGCAGAGACGCAAAGAGAGGAATACGATTGAAAATGAACTATTACCTCTGCGACTTAGCGCCTTTGCGTGAAACAAAAAAAATGGAGCTACAGACTTCAGTGCTTACTTAAACTCATCATCAGCAACTCTGAGCACAGGGCCATAAAGGAAGGAAGAGTAGAACATGGAATTAAAGGAAGTCCAAAATCTATTCACGTTCCAATTGGGTGTTCCAGCGCCAAAGTCAGGAAAGAATACCCACGTGTAATCAGCCTTCTTCATTTCACATTATTAAGCTACCATGCAATACAAATGCGGTCGTAACCGCTGAATGCGGGAAGATAATGGGCACGATGTATGGTGCAGAGACTCCTTGCTCTGAGTCTCTACGCGTACGGGATCATGGGTACGCATGGTTGTGCGTTGCGGCGGTCCGGCTAAATGCTTTGAAACTGGTTAAGGAAACGGACGTCGTTTTCAAAGAGGAGTCGGATGTCGTCGATTTGGTATCGCAGCATGGCGATGCGTTCGATTCCCATACCGAAGGCAAAGCCTGAGTACTTTTCGGGATCGATATTGCTTGATGCCAAAACGTTTGGGTCTACCATTCCGCAGCCCAGAATTTCAAGCCAACCCGTTCCTTTTGTTATCCGGTAATCTGTTTCCGAGTTCAGTCCCCAATACACATCTACTTCAGCGCTAGGCTCTGTGAAAGGGAAGTATGAGGGACGCAGACGGATTTTAGACTTACCAAAGAACTCCTTCGCGAAAAACATGAGGGTTTGCTTGAGATCGGCAAAAGACACACCCTCGTCGATGTACAGACCTTCGATTTGATGGAATATGCAGTGGCTTCGCGAAGAGATGGCTTCATTCCGGAAAACACGTCCGGGCATTACAATGCGGATAGGAGGTTGGTTTTCCTTCATGGCACGCACCTGCACCGACGATGTATGGGTGCGGAGGAGAATGTCCGGATCGCGTTCAATGAAGAACGTATCCTGCATGTCGCGGGCGGGGTGTTCGGGTGGAAAGTTCAATCCGGAGAACACGTGCCAGTCATCTTCGATTTCCGGACCCTCTGCCACTTTAAACCCAATATGTGAAAAGATCTCAAGTATTTCCCGCCGCACCACAGAAACCGGGTGCTTTGAACCCTTGTCGAAACCAGTGGGACGTGTATAGTCTTCAAATGCCACTGAAGTTGCCGTTGAGAAGCTGTCCTTTTGGTTTTCGACGATTTGTTCCAACTGGTTTCGAAGGGTGTTGACCGCCTGGCCCACATCTTTCTTCATTTCGTTGGGAACATTTTTAAAGTCTTCGAAGAGCGACTTCAGCACCCCTTTTCGGCCCAGCCAGTGGATGCGGAATTCCTCCAGTTTCTCAGCGTTTTCCGCTTTGAATTTGCCGGTTTCTTCGATGTATTGTTTGATTTTATCCAGCATCTTATTCTACGACTGTAATGGTCATTTTCACGTCTTGAAGAGGACGGTTAGCGCGGTCAACCTGAACGGCGGCAATCTTATCGATCACTTCCATTCCTTCTATAACTTCACCAAATACGGTGTACTCTCCATCCAGATGAGGTGTTCCGCCAAGTTCGGTGTATACCTTGATTTGTTCATCGGTATAGTTCAATTGGTTGGTGCTATCGCGACGCGCATTGCGTTGCATTTCCATCATAACCAGTTGTTGGTCGGGAACGGGACGGCCTTGGGAAATATAGAACTGGCTTCCTGAAGAACGGCGTTGTGGGTTGACGTTATCCGGTTGACGGGCAGCGGCTAGTGCTCCTTTCTTGTGGTACAATTCCGGACGGAATTCAGCTTCTGTGGTATATCCGGGGCCACCCATGCCCAGGTGTTTTCCCGGTGCAGCATCACGTGAATCGGGGTCACCGCCCTGAATCATGAAATTTTGCATCACGCGGTGAAACAGCAAATCGTTGTAGAAGCCTTCGTTCACCAGTTTGACGAAATTATCGCGATGCAGGGGAGTCTCATCATAGAGGATTGCAATCATATCTCCATACTCGGTAGAAATTTTCACCTTGTAGTTCTTGCGTTCGATTTCCGCTTTTGGTTCTTCGGCAGGAGTCTCTTTAACCTCGGTGTTTACTGTGTTTTCTTCGGCCTGAACGTCTTTTTGTCCGTTGTTGCACCCTGAAGCGCTTCCAAGAATTGCAAAGGAAATGACACCAAGTAGAGGGATTAAACGTTTTCTCATCGCGGTATTTTTGATTATTTTGTTTCTTTGTAAGTTTAGAAGCGTTTCGCCCGGTGCGAAATTAACAAAACGCCATCAGGTATGAAAAGGAAGGTATTAATTGTATTCGTAGCAGTAGTAGGAGTGCTTGCCACCGGATTGGTGTCGTGCAAGAAGGAGAAGGAAACGATTGCCACGGTAATCATCAAGAATGAGTCGGGAGATTTGATCCCCGGGGCTACGGTTCACCTGTATGGCAGCGGTTCGGCCGGAGAGGACAATCCCGGTGAAATTCGCTTTGACACGACCGGCATCACAAATGGTACCGGCAAGGTTTCTTTCAACTTTTCCGAGTTTTACAAGCAAGGACAGGCGGGGTTTGTCGTATTAGACATTGCTGCTGAAAAGGGCTTGTTATCGGGCGAAGGCATTATCAAGGTAGAGGAAGAGACCACGAGCGAAGAAGTTATCGTTATCCAGTAATTCCTCTGTACCCCTTTTATTCTTGTTCCTAAGGCCTCGCATTATCTGTAGGGTGTAATTCATGTAGTTTCTGCAAAGTAGTTCCACTGCAAGCGTTTTGTGCGCCCCTTGCATTGATGCGCGACACGAAATTTCCAGCACCTACACCGATTGTGTGTTAACGAAGTCGTTGAAAATCAACCAATAGGATTGACCTGAAAGTATTTGATGAGGGCACGCTTTACGAGCAGTTGTTGTTCGTCAGCACTGAGATGTGGCAATTTAGATGTTTGTTCGAAGTGCGGCCATCCGTCTTCGTCTTTCCCTACGAAATTGTAAATCCCTTCCGGTTCGAGAAGGGTGCACAGTGCAATGTGCAGCAGTCCAAGTTTTTCATCTTTTTTGAACGTGCGGTATCCCTGACCCAATTCCTGCACTCCCACGAGAAACAGGATCCCATCCAGATCGATGGGTTGTCCGGCAAAATCCTCCACCATTTTCACGGTGTTTCTCCAATCCCTTTCAAATTCGAAGTCCATGCCGCAAAGCTACGGCAGACGCCCATACGGGGTGATCGGGGCATCCATTTGGCACATGCTACTTTTCAACACTTTTCCAGGTGCTTGTTAATAACTTTGGCCTGCGTGGGAAATCCCTTACAATGTTATCCGTACTTTTCGTTCCATTACCTTACAGCTCTGTAACCAACTTTGCTGACTATATTATTTCAGGAGAGATGAAAGAATTCGCCGCCATTGTATTTGCAATGCTGCTTGGCTATTCTGTAATTGGACAGAATGATCAGGTTTATCAGCATTTAGATGAGAAAATGCGCCCCGTGTTATCACAAGACGAGGCTTCATATTACAGCACGCTCGTTGCTTCGAACGACGAACTGGTTCACATTCAGGTTTATTTTCTTGACGGACAAATCCGCATGAAGGGATCGTATACCACCGAGACGCTGGAGGTGCCCGAGGGATTGTTTACGTACTATTACCACAGTGGTGCGAAGGAATCGGAAGGTATTTACAAGGACGGTTTCAAGGCCGGCAAGTGGAAGCGCTGGGACTGGGAAGGCAATATGCGTCCGGATCGATACTACCCCATGGAAACGCCGTACGATATTGTGCGCAAGTACAGTTCAGAACCTGCGGAATTCCCGGGCGGATATGAAGGACTGGCAGCATACATTGGAGACAACCTCTCCTACCCTGAGGCCGCCTGGAAGAATAAGATTGAAGGTGAAGTGAACGTAGCGTTTTTGATTGACGCCGGAGGAGTAGTGCGCAATATTGAGGTTATTGAAAGCAGTCATCCCATCTTGAATGATGAGGCATTGCGCATTGTGATGCAAATGCCTGTATGGAAGCCTGCACGCAAGGCAGGACAACCTGTAGCTTCGAAGTTTATTTTACCCCTCCAATTCATTCTGAGCGACTACCGCCCAATAGATCAGTAGAACATTTTCAAAATTCGATTTAATCGTTAATTTTGCGCCCCCTCACGGAGGAATCCAAAATATCGGGGCGTAGCTTAGTCCGGTTAAAGCGCACGTCTGGGGGGCGTGAGAGCGGTGGTTCGAATCCACTCGCCCCGACATATTTCCCTCCCCCACCCCACAAAAAAACCGACACCCTTTCGAGCATCGGTTTTCATGAATCATATTCTTTTAGTCCTACTCCTTCGCAGCGGCTGTACTCTTGATAAACAGCTCATCCATCTGCTCATTTGCAATTGGTGAGGGTGAGTCGATCATGACGTCGCGGCCGGAGTTGTTTTTAGGGAAAGCGATGAAATCGCGGATGGATTCCTGACCGCCAAACATGGCGCAGAGTCGGTCGAAGCCCAGGGCGATACCGCCGTGAGGAGGGGCTCCGTATTCGAAGGCATTCATGAGGAAGCCAAACTGGGCTTGTGCTTCTTCATCGGAGAATCCGAGGACTTCAAACATGCGTTTCTGCACTTGCTTATCGTGGATACGGATGGAACCACCACCGATCTCTACCCCGTTGATCACCATGTCGTACGCATTGGCCTTTACCGCTCCCGGATCCTCGTTGAGCAAGTGCATCTGCTCGGGCTTGGGTGAGGTGAAGGGGTGGTGCATGGCGTGGAAGCGACCGCTTTCCTCGTCCCATTCCAACAGTGGGAAGTCAATGACCCACAACGGCTGATATTCACCTTTTTTACGAAGACCAAGTTCGGTTCCCATGTGGAGACGTAGTTCGCACAGTTGTTTTCGCGTAGTATGCAGATCGCCGCTAAGAACGAGCATCAAATCACCCGGCTGTGCGCCGGCGTGGCTAGCCCAGGCAGACAGGTCTTCCGGACTGAAAAACTTATCTACCGATGACTTGA
Organism: Flavobacteriales bacterium; assembly: GCA_020437755.1. Classification (GTDB taxonomy): domain Bacteria; phylum Bacteroidota; class Bacteroidia; order Flavobacteriales_D; family Sanyastnellaceae; genus JADFAK01. The sequence goes on along the minus strand of JAGQVX010000001.1, from coordinate 36,019 downwards.
ACGTACCGTCTTCATTGCAGCGGCAGTACACCAGGCCTTTGGCGCCAATTTGCGGACGCTTCACCCAATCGGTAAGCGCATCGAGTTGCTTACGGGTATAATCCGCTGCGCCGGGGGCTACAATTCCAAGAACTACTTCACTGCCGTCGAATACGCCAAATCCTTTTCCTTTTGCCACGGCGTCCATATTCACGAACTCCATTCCGAAGCGGATATCCGGCTTATCGGAACCGTATTTTTCCATGGCGTCGTCGAAAAACATGCGCGGGAACACATCGAATTCCACGCCTTTGATTTCGCGGAACAGGTGGCGCACCATGCCTTCGAACGTATTGAGAATATCTTCCTGCTCCACAAATGCCATCTCGCAGTCGATCTGGGTAAACTCCGGCTGACGGTCGGCACGCAGGTCTTCATCGCGGAAGCAGCGTACAATTTGATAGTACCGGTCATAGCCCGATACCATGAGGATTTGCTTGAATGTTTGGGGTGATTGAGGCAGCGCATAAAACTCCCCAGGATTCATCCTGCTAGGTACCACAAAGTCACGCGCCCCTTCGGGAGTGGACTTGATGAGGTAGGGCGTTTCAATTTCGGCAAACTCAATGCTGTCGAGGTACTTACGCACTTCCATCGCAATACGGTGACGCAGCAACAGGTTTTCCTTTACCGGATTGCGGCGCAGGTCGAGGTAACGGTATTGCATGCGCAGTTCTTCACCCCCATCGGTGTCGTCTTCAATGGTAAACGGCGGAACTTTGCTGGCATTCAGTACTTCGAGTTTGGTAACGATGATCTCAATATCACCTGTTGGCATATTGGGATTTTTATTGCTGCGTTCTGCAACCGTTCCCGTTGCTTTAATCACGAATTCCCTTCCCAACTTTCGCGCCTTGCCGCACAACTCTGCATCACTATCCATATTGAACACCAACTGCGTAATTCCATAGCGGTCGCGCAGGTCAACGAAGGTGAGTCCGCCGAGGTCTCGTGATCGCTGCACCCAGCCGCTGAGGGTGACGGTGGTTCCTACATTTGAGGCGCGCAATTCGCCATTGGTATGAGTCCGATGCATGTTGTCAAATTTTAGGTCGCGAATTTACAAGATTCCTATCGAAATTGAGGGGGAACCTGGCCACGTATTGGGGGAGAGGCGGGGAAGCAGGATTTGAAAAAAGCGGCATTCGCCAAATGGTATATGCACCTTTCCCCGACCATTCACGGAGTAGCGTTGACAATTCAGTGGCAAACTGACGTACAGCAAGCCCATGAGATGCGATTTTCGCAGTACATTTACGAGTGAGACATGGTTCGCGAACCGGTGAAATATCGAAAAGCTATCCAGAAGTGGTGGGCAGTGGCAATTTTGCATTTGGCCTTGTGCCCCCTGCTTAGCGCACAGTACGGACAACAATGGATTCAATACGACCAGCAGTATTGGCGCTTTGACATTACCACCAGCGGCATTCATGTCATTGACTACGCCACACTTGAAGCCTCCGGATTTCCTGTGAGCAGTGTGGATCCACGTTCGATTCAAATCATTGGCCGGGAGAAGGAAATTCACATTCGCGTGATTGGTGAAGAAGACGGCATTTTTGATCCGCAGGATGAAATATGGGTGTACGGACTGGCCAACGACGGATGGCTTGATGTGTATTTGTACGACTCACCTGAGGAACAGAACAATAAGTACCACAGTTTAATCAACGACACTGCGGGTTATTTTCTCACGTACAATTCGAGTATCGACAATTTGCGGATGGACGTGTTTGACTACCAGAACTTTGACGACTATCCAGAACTGGAATACTGCATTTCCCGATCGCGGGGGAGCTACACCACGGAGTATTTACAGGGTAAACAGGATGCCAATGGCGTTTCACTGCCTTGGTATGAAACGGGGGAAGGTTGGTTTGACAATCGCTTTTCCAAGGGGCAGAGTGTCACTAAATCCATTCCCACACCGCACGTTTCCACGGCCGCCGGCGTCCCCGATGCTACGGTACAAACCATATCAGCCAGTGCTTCCTCGGCTGCGGGGTTTCCCAACCACCATCTGCAATTGGGCATTGGGAGTCCTTTTCAACTGCAGGTAGATACGGTATTTCACGGATATCAGCTCAACACGCTTCAATTTAACGTACCGGCCTCCTCCCTCTCGTCAACAACAAGTATCACACACCGCAGTATAGACGACCTGGGCGTAGCTACCGATTACAACGCCGTTTCACTTATTGAAATCGTCTATCCGCACACTCTGGATTTTAGCGACGCGGTTTCGCAGACGTGCACATTTTATGCGCCGTCCGGAGAATCCGTGGCCACTGTGCCCATGACGGTTGCCGGAAACGCTCCTCATTTGTTCATCGCGCAACCCACGTACACTGCGCAGGTGGAAGTGTTTCAGGTGGGCAACCAGTACAAGGCGGCGGTTCCTTTTGTATTTGGCCTCAGTGCCGAGAACCTCTTCCTCACCGATGCCACACAATTTCAATCGATTACTGAGCTGCAACCCGTGAACAGTAGTGGATATTTCACCGACTTTGAAAACGTTGCCGTGGATTCCGCCTTTATCATTCTCAGCGCCGATCCGCTTTGGTCGGCAGCGACGAATTATGCGTTTTACCGCGAAAACACGGGCTACCACGTGGTTATGGTCCATGCGGCTGAGTTGTACGACCAGTATGGAGGAGGAGTTAAGAAGCATCCGCTCGCCATACGCCGCTTTTGCGACCACATCCTCAGCACCTGGGAGAGCAAGCCTTCGCACCTGTTCATTATTGGCAAGAGCATTCATGAAATGGATATCAGTCTGTCGGAAGGCGCCCGCAACAATCCTGAGCACTACGCCCGCAACATCGTGCCCACGTGGGGCTGGCCCGCCTCGGACCTGGCCTTCACTTCGGGCTTGAACGGCACTATTCTCGAGGCTGCTATTCCTACCGGTCGACTAGCAGCCGAAACACCCGAGCAGGTGTTGGAATACCTCAACAAAGTCATCGAGCACGAAAACCAGCAGCCCGCCGAGTGGATGAAGCGCGTCATGCATTTTGGCGGAGGAGGAAATCAATACGAGCAAACCTTGTTTTCGAATTATTTGCGCGATTATGAAACTACGGTTGAAGACACCTGCTTCGGCGGCATTGTACATGCCTTTTACAAGAACACAACCGATCCTATTCAAATCAATCTGAGTGACTCCATCACGCAGCTCATCGAAGATGGGGTGGTGTTGATGACCTTTTTCGGCCATGCCTCCTCTACCGGATTTGACCAAAACATTGACTCGCCCTCGAGCTACAATAATCAGGGCAAGTATCCGCTGCTCATAGGTAATTCCTGCTACACAGGAAACATCCACCTACCGTCATCGAGCAGTACCAGCGAGGAGTTTGTGCTCATTGCAGAGCGCGGAATGATTGGCTTCATCGCCAAGGCCGATTTGGGTGCGCCATCCAATTTGGACAAGTGGACCGACGGGTTTTATACCAGCATTTTCCAGGAGCACTATGGGGAAACGGTGGGTGAGGCCATGGTTCATGCGGTGCAGAGTTTTCAATTGGACGGTTCCAATTTGTACAATCAAAACACGGCGCTCACTTTTGCCTTGCACGGTGATCCGGCCATGACCTTGTATCCGCACAGCAAGCCCGACTATGTAGTGCATGACGCCTCGATATTTTTCGACCCCAAGGAGGTTACGGCCCAGTTGGATTCTTTTGATGTGCGCGTGGCCGTGACCAATATCGGCAAGGGAGTGAATCGCTCGTTTGGTGTGGAGTTGATCAGGCATACGCCAAATGGAATAGACACCAGCCTCACCCGCACTGTGGAATCTTTGCTTTTCAGTGACACCCTTGTGTTCACGTTACCGGTGGATCGGGTGAATGGAGTGGGGCTGAATACGTTTGACGTATTTGTGGATTATCCGGCTATACTGGTGGATGAGCTCGATAATATTGGCAACAACATCGTGCAGAACAAGACACTGCTAATCACTTCGGGAGATTTGTTGCCTGTGTGGCCTTATGAATATGCGGTAATTCCGCAGAATCAGGTCACGTTGAAGGCCTCAACCGGATTTGTTTTCGAGCCTGAGAAAGAGTACGTGTTCCAGATTGATACGACCGACACTTTTAACAGCAGCAGCATGATGGAACACCATGTGGTTTCGGGCGGTGGAGTTGTAACGTGGGATTTGCCGCTCGTGCTGAGTGACAGTACGGTTTATTTTTGGCGAACAAGTGCCGATAGCACCGGGGCAGAAGGTTATAATTGGCGCGAGAGTTCGTTTCAATACATCGACGGACAGTCGGGTTGGGGGCAGGCCCATTTCTTTCAATTTAAGCACGACCGTTTCAAGCGGGTGGATTACAACCGAGAGGAGCGGCGCCTGGAATACACCACCAACGACCTGGAATTGAAGTGCTCGGTGCATGGATCACCGGAAGATACGTATGAGGCGCTGGCCACTCGTTATCAAATCGACCTTGAAGTTATGGACTACGCCTGTTGTGCGCAGGCCCCTTCGTTGATCGTTGCGGTGTTGGATAGTATTACGCTTGAACCTTGGGAAACCAATTACAACGGACTACATCCGGAAAACGAATTCGGGAACCTCATGGATTGTTCCAACAGTCGCGGTCGGCCGGAGAAATACTTCATTTTTCGACAAAACCAGTCGGCCGACCTGGAGGGCTTTGTAGATATGATGCAGAATCAGGTGGAAGACGGGCATTACGTATTGATCTACACCTGGAAGTATCTGGACTACGACGGCTGGGAAACTCATGACCCGCAGGTATTTGATGTGTTTACCGACCTTGGAGCCACGCTGGTAGGCAACAGTACCGACAGCATACCGGCGATATTCTTCTTGAAGAAAGGATATCCCGAAACGGTAATGGAAGTATTGGGATCTGACCCATCTGATTTCATTGAAATGGAGGCCCCATTGCAAGGCGTTTTGGGTATTGGGGAAGTTCAAAGCGTGGAGATCGGTCCGGCGTTGCAATGGGATGCCGTGTATTGGAAGCTGCACGATCTGGATGCTGAGCCCACTGACAGCACACGAATTCGCATAATCGGTATTCAGCAAGGCGCCGAAACTGAGCTTGCCGATTTATACCAGGAGCCCGACGAGTATTTGGCACTGGAAGATTTGGCGGATGCCGAAACATACCCCACCCTGAGACTGGAAGCTTACCTTGAGGACATTTCTTCCCAAACGCCGGCGCAATTGCGAAGCTGGCATGTGTTGCACGACAAAGTTCCTGAGGCCGCGCTGAACCCCATTCACGGATTTTTCCTTTCCAATGATCATGTTGCAGAAGGTGAAGCGCTGCGGTTTGCCATCAGCATCGATAATATCAGCGACGTAGGGATGGACAGTGTGTTGGTGAAGTACTGGGTTGAAGACGAAGTGCAGCATGGGCATCCGGTTTCCTATGCCCGACAAGCGCCGCTGCCCGCGGGTGGGCAATTGCTCGACACGCTTGATATCAGCACATACGGATTGGCGGGTAACAACTTACTGTGGGTGGAGGTGAATCCGCTGAATACCGCCGGAACGGGTTACGACCAGCCGGAGCAGTACCATTTCAACAACATTGCACAACTGGGATTCACGGTTCAGGCCGACAATCAGAATCCGATTTTGGACGTGACTTTCGACGGTATCCGAATACTGGATGGTGACCTGGTAAGTGCTCGTCCGCATGTGGTTATCAGTCTGGACGATGAAAACCCGTTCTTCCTCCTCAATGAATCTACCGATACGGCCTTTGTCAAGATGTACCTCACCACCCCCGAGGTAGTTCAAAAACCCGTTTATTTTGGTCAGCCAGAAGTAAACTGGATACCAGCCGGGAGCGACAACACCATGCTGATTGAGTACGACCCTATGTTCACTTTGGATGGGGAGTATGAGTTGCTGGTGCAGGCAAGCGATAAGAGCGGCAATGCATCGGGTGATTTGGATTTTCGAATTGGCTTTGAAGTGTTTTCGAAGCCCACCATTACGGAAGTAATGAACTATCCGAATCCGTTCAGCACCCGGACGCAGTTTGTCTTCACATTGACCGGCACCACCCCACCCGATCAGATGATGATTCAGATCATGACGATCAGCGGGCGGGTTGTGCGCGAGATTTACGCCGATGAGTTGGGACCGCTTCACATTGGAAGGAATTTCACTGAGTATTGGTGGGACGGACGCGATCAATTTGGCGATCCATTGGCCAACGGCATCTACTTATATCGCGTGGTAGCGCGGTTGAATGGTTCTGATGTGGAGCTGCGTCTGACAGATGCATCACAGTATTTCAAGGAAGGGTTTGGGAAGATGTATTTGTTGAGGTAGGGGGGAAAATGGAGAATTCAGAATGTAGAATTCAAAATACCCCCCTGTAACTGGTGGCTGAGCGGAGTCGAGGCCGAATTCTCGAAGAAGGCTGCACCATACTTGTTTGCTGTGCTCGCTTGCTCTAACTGACCTTCTTCTCATCGCCATACAGCGCGTTCACAAGCTCAATGTACGTCTTCACAGTGCTGAAGTACGTATTTTCAATTACAGACAGGATGTTCACACCGGTTTCGTTGGTCTATGTGGGGGTACTTAGAGACTTGGCGGAGGTGTAGCACCCGTGTGCAGAGCTGAAGCCCATATAATCTGGAGTGTAGATGTCAAATGCGACGATGCGCCTGTCCCTTGTTGAACTGAAGGACTCGCAAACGCTTTTGCAGTTGTTCAATGCAGCGCTGTTGAAGTCCTATGTGCTGTTGTAGAAGTTACATGTGACATTGCAGAAGTCCTATGCGGCCTTGCAGCTATTCGATGCATCACAGCAGCAGAAACATGCGGTATTGCAGCACCTTCATGTTGCTGTGTAGATCTCTTAAACAGCTGTGTAGATGTCATAATCAAAGATGTAGATGGCTTGATCAAGGCCGCAGATCGAGGCATCACCCCTGCAGTTTGTCCATGTTGAACTGTAGAATCTCCATGTTGGGGTGCGATGGGTCCATTTCTGACTATGAACCCGTCCAAAACGGGGGCTTTTTCTGCATGTGGAGGTGTGGGGGTTGCTCATTTTTCTTACTGAATTCCAGTCTATTAGCTAAGAGTGAATTCAAAATGGGCTGTTTTGGCACAATGTTGGCAGGAACCTTTGGCGAGGGCAGTGCCCGGTCCGGAGTGACGCCGATCATTCGAAAACGGGAGTTGTTGGTCCATTAAAAATAGAAATCATGGACAAAAGACAAATGAACAAGCTGTCGATGTACGAAGCTGTATATCGATTGCTGCAGCAAAATCCACAGTTGTGGGATGGTGTAAACGCCTTTAACCGCACAGTGGTCGAATTTGGGGACAAAGTCAAGCAAATTCGGGAAACAAGTGTTGAACAGGCCAGTATTGCGCTGGGAAAGGGTCAGGTGAAGGCCAACGCCCGCAAAGACCTCGTCCTGCACTCCGACGCCGTACTTGGGATTCTTCAAGTGTATGCCCTGGAGGAAGGCAAGCCCGATTTGGAGCGTGTACTTGCCGACCTTGCCGCCGGAATTCGCCGGGAGGCCGCACCCAAGGCACATTTCAAAGCCCAGCACTTGTTGGAGTTGATTCATGGCAACAAGGAGGCCGTGACGCTGTACGGCCTGACCGACGAAATGATTGCCCGTTTTGAATCGGCCGTGGACACCTTTGAGTCAGAAATGGTCACCCCACGACGAAGCATTGCCCAGCGCAAAGCAGTAACTGCGGAACTTAAAACCATGTTTGCCCAGGTGGACGAGTTGCTCAACAAAAAGCTCGATCGATTAATCCACCAGTTCCGCCAACTCGATCAACAATTTGTTTCGCGCTACAACAATGTGCGCCTCATTGTTGACTACGGAACCCGCAAGTTGGGCACCCCTCCCGGCGAAGCAGATGACGTTCGGGGTCCGACAGGATTCTAGTCATACTTCCGGATTATTAAGAAAACCGCTCCAATATGGAAGCGGTTTTTTTGATTTTAATTATAATATGCAATTAAAATTAGGAGATTTCTATTTTTTTAGTACATTGGGAATCAGCTTATTGGAATTACGAGCAGGATAGGAACTAAAGTTAATATCTGGTTCGTAACTACAATAGGTGAGGATTGCATTAACTATTAACATTTATCCCTATGAAAACCGCATTGACTCTTGCCGCATTGTCGTTGTTTGTAATTCTTCCTAACGCACTATTCAGTCAGAATAATGAATGGTGCAGTTATATTTTCGATGGACTTGCAGAGGGTGTCCAATGCCAAACAACCAATCCAATAGGATTTGCAGACGGTTGTGACGGCACTTTCAGAGTAAATCTGGTTGTCATCAGAGATGAACTGGGTAACAATAGTGTCGTAGATGAACAAGGATACTCTACAATAGAAGATTTTGGTGCGCAGATCATTCAAAACCTAAATAATGAATTCGCATTCAATTCATTGGCTCCTTATGGAAATCCTGTTATAACCGAATATCCTAACACAGGAATTCAATTTTCGCTTGAACAGTTTTCATACGTTGATGATAACGACTTTTTTTACAGCGTTTCAGCCGGTGTTTATGATAGTGAAACGCTTCTCAATACGCTACTCGATCAATTTGGTTTGTGTGGTTACATAAACATTTTCGTTGGAGGGAAGTTTATTGAGACATACAATAATACTACAGGTAAGGCAATCGGTTCAGCAGATTCTGTCCCTATTGGTTGCTACATTTTTGGCAATGCAAGCAACGAAGTCGCTAATTGTCTTACAAGAGTACTGCCTCATGAGATGGGACATTTATTTGGCTTGTGGCATCCATGGCATAACACGGCCATTTTTTCAGGCCCATACGATTCAGATTGCGACTTTATCATGTTGGAGCCCGATCCTAACATCGGCTTTTCAGCACAAACAGTCAATTTTGATAATGATCCTGATTATGGCCTGGATGGAGCAATTTCTGGAGATTGTGTCATAGACACATATCCAACTCCTGTTTTAAATTCGGATGACTTTATTCAAGAAAATGGTGAATGCACAGTTATTTTCAGCGGATCTCCTTGTCGAAAGCATATGCCGATGTCAAATTTTGAAGTTTATGATGAGGCAGTGCAATATGCTGAATTTCCGTGTTACCAGGATATCGCCGAAAATCAGTCCACAAATATTATGGGTTACGCGCCTCCGACCTGTAACACTTCAAATTTCACCATGGGGCAGGCGTGGCGAATGATGTGCTATGCTCAAAACAATCAGGCATTGATTAGATGCGATGTTGATCTGGATAATCTTGTATCGGTGACGGCACCAACGGACAATTGCTCGTCCGACGGAATGATTGAAATTAATATTCCTTTATGTTTGGACGCAACTAATTTTAACGCCACCTGTTCAAGTTGTGATCCGAACGAAGGCCTTACATTCGATGGCCTGTCGATCGGAAGTTATGAAGTACAAGTTGTTTCTGAGAATGATTGCTTCACCGAATCCTACCAGATTATTATTCCAGGAGATCAAAGCGATCTGTCCGCTACAATAATAGGCGAAACGTGCCCTGGTGCTGATGACGGATCCATTGCAATTGATGGCAGTAATATAGAAGGGGATTGGTATGACGATTCGGGCACACTCCTTGGAAGTGGATTAACCTTGTCGGATGTGACAAGTGGCACGTATTATTTCGTCGGAACAGACGAGAGTTGTAGCTATGGCTCTTTCAATGTACCTGCTGAATCGCAAGAATTCCCCCAAATTAGTATTCAGACTATTGGCTCATGCTCGTCGGAGTCACCAAACGGAGAACTGCAAGTCGCACTGACCCATGAAACGGCTTTTGACTTGGATTACACTATAGAAAATAACGATTTTGTTTTGTCGGGACTAACTAACAGTCAGGGAGTATTAGATATTGATGCACTAGATGCAGGATCTTATATACTGACCTTGACGAACGTCGCTGGTTGTTCAGCTTCCTATCCATTCACCATTTCAGGAAGTCTCAATTTTTACATTTCAACAAGTCCCTCACTTTGCTCCAATTCTGGGAGTATTACAGTTGGGATTGAAGAGGAATCAGCGGGCAGTTTTACTGTGGTTTGGCCCGATTTTGTGGACGGAGGTTGCGTGAGCGAGGCTCTAGAATGTAGCCTGTTTCAGGCTGAAGGATTGAGTGAGGGAACCTATCCAATACAAATAAGCACTGACGGGGGATGTCAAGTTCAACAAGAAGCAGTTGTTGGAATGGGTGTTTCCATCAATACCGAGGTTGCAGGCAACTGTGGTACTGCATATGGCCAGTTGTGTATAACTTTTCCATGTGAATTACCGAATTCTCTCACCCTTACCCACGAAGAGACAGGAGATGTACAGGAGTTAAATGGAGGTGAGATAAATCAAGAGCAGTGCTTTTATTTTTTAGCTCTGGGAACTTATCAGATTGAGGCCGAACTTGAAGGTATAGTATACGTTGAAGAGGTTATTGTGCCGGGATTCTATTTAGGAGTTGGAGCGACTGTGTTTGGGAATAGTCCGGGTAATGGATGTCCGGGCGGAACCATGCTTGTTTCACCCAGTGGCAGCAACGGGCCATTTACAGTCACAGTGATAAATGAAGATAATGAGGTGATTCAAACATGTCCCCTGCTTGAATCGGGTATGGAATGTCCAGTCTTGAATATTTCGAGTGGGGACTACCAGCTCAATGTGACCGATAATATAGGTTGTGCTGCAACAGAGGTTGTTAATTTCGCTCAGTATCCAGTGGAAATGGCTATTCAGGGCCCCTGTGATTTTGGTCAAAATCAGGTGAGTATACATTTAACGATTCCCGGGTTGAGTTATAACCTTGCCACTTATACTTTAACATTTTCTGCTGATTGTGATGGATGCGAACCAACGATTAATAATCCAATTAACAATGGAGAAGCCACCATTATCTTAGATGTAGATCAGATTGTGTACGCGAACGATATTCAAGTCACTATTGATGGCTGTACATCGACATATCCCATCCAACCTTATTCAATTAGTGACATCACAAATGGCCAAACTTGTTCAATGAATGTTCTCAACTTTACCATAACGAGTAATTACGGGGTTGAAGATGTTGTTTATTACACTATTGTGAATGTAAGTGGAGGACAAAATATCACTGGAACTGCTCAAACAGGAACCCCAATCTTTCAAGAATTCTATTCTGAAATGTCTAATTTCATTAATGGGCAACTGGGAATGGAAATTCAAATCTCTACAAATACAGACGGAATTCCAGATTGCTTTCCGTCTATCTTCATCGATCCACAAAATTATCCCTATGAATCTATTACTATTGAGTATGACATAGAGCCTATCTGCGGCTCGGCACCGGGATCAATCACCCCAACCGTACTGGGAGGCTCAGGGAACTATAGTGTATTCCTCACCAACCTTGAAGACGGAGTATCGTCATCAATCAACAACTACCAACCCGTTTTGGTGACCAATTCGGGTGACTATAACATAACTGTTTTGGATAATGCCTTTAATGAGTGTCCGGTAGTAGAAGCTCCGGTAACAATCCTGGACTACTCAGTTACAGACACTCAAGGGGAATTAAACTGTTATTCAGATTATCTTGAGGTTATTCCTTCTCCAGAAGACAACTCAACTATTCAATGGTCAACGCCCCAATTATCCGAGTTCTCAGGAATCTATGCAGGCAATGGTTTTCCAGGGTACACGGTGGTATGGACAGTTGACGGACAAGAGGTTTGTACATTGGATGGCTCCTTTTATATTAGCCAAAATCTGGATCCCATTGAATATGAGCCTTTATCCATTACGGGAGTGGTATCCATTGACAGCCCCGAGTATTGGGCGACATCAATTACTGTTGAGGATGGAGGTGAGCTGACTATCAATAGTTCGCTTTACTTTGCAGCCGATGCAGGAATTATCGTAAAGCCAGGGGGTACACTGGTATTAGCAGATGGAGCTCTTTTGACTTCACTATGCGAAGAAATGTGGTTGGGTGTAGAAGTACACGGACCACAATTACCTGGCGAGGTAGCGGGTGTGATACGAACCCAGGATGGTCTGGAATCCGCAACTATTGCCAATGCGCATTACGGAATTCTTACAGCCGAAAGAAATAACCTTTATACCAATTCTTCTGATCAAAGCATTAACAAATTCAAACATCTGAATGGTCAATTCGACATTGACCACGTAACGTTTATCAATTGCGGTGTTGGGTTATACATTAGGTCATTTTATACTCCAATCACCAATGGAATTGCAGGGGTGCAGGTCAATGGTTCATTCGAAGTTACCCAGTGCACATTTGTTTCAGGCACCAATGGACTGCTGGATGAAGGATATGACGCAAACTCCTCTGCTCCCTATCCAAACGAAAATTTCATCTTCGCAGAACATGCGAATTCGGTGCGACGCACTCCGGTTGGGATAAAGGTGTACCGTCGTGATGGAGTCCTGATCGAAGACAATGAATTTGAGAATGTAGAAGTTGGAATTCTCCAAGTGGATTGCCGCAACGATATTTCAGGTGGAACCATGCGTGATTCTCGCTATGGCATTCGCCAAATAGGTGGAGCGGGTCCGAGATTATTCTTTAGGGAAGGCAACTTCTACCCTCAAACAATGAAGTATACGGGAATCACTTTTTTGAATATCAACACCGTTGTGGATGCCGATGCAACCACGATGACTCCTCTCAATGTAGGACTCCAATACCTGGAAGCAAATACTGCCGCCATTGAAATTGTAGATTGTCGTGGGATTGATGTTGATGGTTGTATTTTTGGTCTAAGCTCTGACCCCGGAACTTTTCGTAGTGAAAATGGAATTATCTTAAACAATGCACATGATTTCTATGTGCATGCCAATCAATTCTATTACACGCGCAGAGCAATACTCGCCCAGAATACCAGTGCTATGGAGTATTCGAATTGGGGATTGATTGGCGCTCGCACCGGACAAAATGATCAGAATCAGTTTTTCGGATGTGATGTTGCCGTAATTGCCGATGGATTGAATGAGCAATTGGCCATACGATGCAATTTGCATGAGGACATTTTGGATGTCAACGACTACTTTATTAATTATGCCAATTTGGGAATATTAGCCCAGCAGGGACAGGAGTATGATGGGGATCCCGACATTCCGGGAAGTTCAAGCGCTGGGGACGGTTCGTTTGCTGCTCTGAACGAATTTGGATCCTTTGAGACGTACCACAAGTCAATCACCACCTTCGAACCAGGATATGCCTTCCGCTATGTCAATTTAGGAGGTGGATACCCACAGTTACTTCCTGATGAATGCAATTGCAATGAGAATGTAGGAATAGCCCCTAATTCGGGTGTACTCCATATAGAAGATGGAGATGAAACCTATACAGAGGGGGCGGATGATGGAAGCTGCGAAACAGACCGTTTTGACTTGGCTGACCTTGTGGGCGCGGAAGTGCGAAGTTTGATCAATGAGAAACAACTAAAGTTGGTAGAAGAATCTGCTTCCCGAAATACTCTGCAACAAGAGCTGGACAATTACTACTTCCAAACGGAACCCATGTTGAATGCAATTTATGGTGGTATTCAGGATGAAGCCGAATTGAGGGATTTTCTCAGAGACAATAGCCCTTTGTCCAATGAAGTACTTCGGGCTTATATGGAACGATACAATGTGCCGGACGAATACTTCAGGGATGTCTACGAAATGAACTCCGTAATGGATCATACCCTTACCGCTCTTTTGAGCGAACGAATTCACGATATGCCTGAAACGATTCAACAGGAAATTAACAGTTTGTTACTAAGCAATCCGGAATATGAAACCGTTGCGGAGATTGAGTTACGCATGGCCATACTTCAACAGGAACTGGGAGTGCTCAAAACTCAGTACTTAAATAGCGCGTTACAGCTTCCCGAAGCCATGACAGACCTGGAATCAAATTCATTGATGTTTTTCCACCCCTTGCTGGATTACTATTTAGCAATCGGCGATTACAGCCAGGCCAATGCGCTAATTACTACCGCAGAAAGCGACAGCTTAATTTCTACTGATCTGCATGATTTACTGGCCTTTGAAATTAACTTATTGGCATCTGGAAAGCACTTTGAACATTTAAGTCAGCCAGACTTGGACGCCATTAATGCTCTTATGGCCTACGAAACACCCTCATCTCCGCTTTACGCTGCAAGTAGCCGATTATTAGCTCTCAATGATCAGCCCCTTTCCAGCTGGGTTCCGGTACTCAAAAACAATCCGGATAACCGAAGTGTTGATGAAGAAAATAACCGGGAATCTAAATCCATCACCATGTACCCCAACCCTTGTCGTGATCAGATAAGAGTGGAATATGAATGTGAAAACGAGACTACAGTAGTCCAGTTCTTTGATTCTGCAGGAAAACTCGCATATTCGAAGGTTTTGTCAAAGCACTCGAAAGTTCATATCTTGGATGTGTCGGTTCTTTCCCGAGGGGAGTATCAGGTGACGATTTCACAAAACGGTAACATACAATGTTCAAGTCAATTGGTCAAGTATTAAGTATTCTGGTCGTACTTCCGTTGTCTTTGCAAGGGCAGTGGACGAATGTAGACTCAGGACAACAACTGGATATCAGGCAGATTCCAAATATGAGCGTTGTAGACAACAAGTTACTTATCAACGCAGTGCTTTGGGATGATGAGGATAACTTTTTTTCTTATGAGTTGGATGGAGGTCCATGTGAATGGTTCCTGTATTGGGACTCTGTTGCATTCTCTAACGCATTTACGGGCTTAATTGGTAATGGCTTATACAATCCAGTATGCCGAGAGATATTGCATTGGAATAACTCCATCTTTATTGCAGGTGATTTAGGTGAGATGATCTTCGACAATGAGGAAATCATCATAGGAATCGATCTCGAAACCAATGAACCGTTCAATCTATACGCGGGCAATTCCAATCAAGGAACTGACGCCGTAGTGTACCATGACACTTTGTTTGTATTTGGACAACTTTGGCACATTCCGGGGCTTGAGATTGAAGGCAATGAATTGCCCCAAACAGCAGCATGGACTCCCGATGGGGAGTGGCATTTTGTGGGAGGAGTGTGGGTTGGCATTCCAAAAGCTGAGGTGTATGATGATAAAATTGTGGTTGTTGGCTTTATTGAACAAGTCGTTCAAACCGATTGGACGTTCAGCTCTGGTACGTCTGTCGTCTATTATGAGGATGGGGTATGGTCAGCATTCCCGGGAAATATTCAAGGAGACGTGGGCAATGTATTCGTTGATCAGGAACATAACAGGTTGTATTGTACGGGGGGGTATATGTGGATTGACGGAGAACTCACCAGCGGCATGATCATGTACGATGGCAACCAATGGCACAAAATGTTTCAGGATGATCCACTGACCTATGGGCACATTGTTACATCTGTGGCTTTTTATCGAGGACAGGTGTATGCCTTTGAGTATGTAGGCAATGGAACTGCTGCTGATGGCTATCGTCATATAATTCGATATGACGGCTATGAATGGCATCATGAGGCACGATTTGGAGCAACGAGTTCAAACATGATCAGTGCCGTACAAGATATGGTCATTTACAAGGATGAACTATACGTTGCAGGATCATCAATGGACTCCCTCAACGGTGAACCGCTCTACCCCAAGAATATTGCCAAGCTGTACGTCCACCCCGATAGCGTTCAATGGGGTACTCCTGAAAGCATTCCGGACTCAGGCACCGGGATTGGCGTCTTGCAACAAGTGAATTTCGACCTCAAGGTATTTCCCAATCCCAACGATGCCCACTTTCACCTGGGGGTTCAACATCCCTTCTCTGGTGCTGTGTTAGTAACCGACCTCAACGGAATACAGCTTTACTATGAGAACGTAGTAGGCATGCGTCGCCACACCATAGACCTCGGCGACATCGCCGGCGGCACCTACCTGGTAAGTCTGGTTGATGGCGGAAAAATCCTGGCAACCGAAAAGGTTGTGGTGAGTTGGAATTAACATGAAAATTCAAAATGCCTCCTTCTAGCCGCTGGCTGAGCGGAGTCGAAGCCAAATTTTCGGAGAAGGCTACACCATACATTATGCTCGTTTCGGCTGCGCTCAACGACCGGTTATTCTTTATTCACCGGTGTACCCCTCTTTATCAGGTTCTAAATTTACCGGCTCCTCTTAATCTTACCGCTTCCTCCAAATCTAACCGGTGGCTGAGCGGAGTCGAAGCCATATTCTCGGGAAAAGCTGCACCACACATTGTGCTCGTTTCGGCTGCGCTCAACGACCGGGGGCATTCTGTGCGAGGGAAATGAAGGGGAATGAGGAAATTAACGTCGTGGGGGAAAGTTGGTTTAATTGGGGTGAAACTCATGAGCTCATCCGTGGAGAAACTCCATTGCGGGGTGTCGAGGGTATTGGCCGTTGGGTCGTGGAGGTACCAGGGAGAGGAGGATGGGTAGTTGGGACTTTTTAGAATGTGCAACTCCTGGGCGGGCATGTAGCTTTGGGCGAGCATGAAGCATTTCTGCCGGGTGGTTGGGTTGACTGCGCAGTCGATAACAATTACTGCGTGGCCGGGACTTCCGCCGTGGATGAGCACATCACCGCATTTGAGGTTGGCCCAGGAAGTTGGGTGGAGTTCTTTGGATAAGGAAAGCGTTCCGGCGTAGGCGAATAGGGTTTCGAGGTACTTCCAAAATGTTTCTTTCCCCGCACCGGGGGCACCTCCAGGCATCCATTTTACTTTATTTCCTTCCACTTTAATGCGGTTGCCTTTGGCCCAGGTGGCAAAATCAGCGTAAAAGCCGTTGGTAAAGTGAAATCCGATTTCATCCGCTCGTCCGGCGGCATACAAATACTCCGCCCATAATCGCATAACCGCATCGGCGCATTGATGCAGGTCGCGCTTGCCAATGGGCAAATCAATAACGGCCTCATGAACCCATGCCGACTTTATGGTTCCATCGTAATGCAATACCGGAGCATCGCATGGCTTGAGCCGAAGCTCCTGAAGATGCGCCACAAAGGTGAGCGGTCCATTGGAACCATTATCATCATGCAATCGAACGAAACCCGCCGGAGGATCAAATCGACTGCTCACAGTGCTCTTGTCGCAATGCACTTGCACGGAGGTGACCAGTTGAGCATTTGGCGAATGCCTGAACTGAGCACTCCTAGCGATCATAAACCATGAAGTGGAAAGCACTATCAATACTCCTATGCTTATTTTCCTATTCAATTTTCCCGGCAATTTGTGACGGAATAACGCAGGTATGGTGCTTTTATGACGCTGAATTCTGTAATTTTCAGCCATGAGATGGATGTTATGTATGCTGTGCGCCGTGGTATGGGGAAACATGCTTCAAGCGCAAACCATTGAACACAATGCGTTCAAACAAGATTTTCGAGCCGCCTTTGAGCAGTCCATTGGAGGCTTTGATATAAAGGCCGAGGCTCCGGCGCTGAACGGTGCTACGCAGACCACCATTGTGGAAGACAAGGAGCAAGGAAGTACCAGTTGGAAGGTTGAATATCGTGTGGCGGGAAGGGATGAGGCAAAAAAGCTCAAGGAACAACTGGCGGTTTTGGTTGAGGGCGCACTTCCCCCGGGAGATTATAAGAAAACACAAGGATACGGAGCAGATTATTTCGACTATCTGAAATACACTTTTGAGTTCAATTCGGAGGTTTATGCGGAAGTAAATAAACGTCCGGCCATTGAAATTGGCGCGCTGAAAGAGGGTGATGCTTATGTTGTGGTATTGCTATTACGCCAGCCTTACTTCCCCGGACAGTACACGGTGAAGTGGTAGCAAGCCTTTGATTCACTTCTCATCCGAGGGTGCAATTCGCAGACACTAGCAGGTTGTGGCTTTTCAAGCTTACCACATATCCTAGTTCTTAAATAACCACTGGATTTCCGGCAATTTTATAGACGTCGGTTGGGGTTTCACACACAATCGCTTTTCCGCGGTAGAGGGCCACAGGAGCGCGGAGCAACGAAGGGCGGTGCTTCACCACGGAGTACCAATCGCCGGGTTCCATTTCTTTTCCCCGAATATACGTTTGATAATACGGATCGGCCTTGTTGAGCAGGCTTTTGCAATCCATTCCGAGTCGGTCCAACATCATCACCAACATGGTGTCGGAAAGGCGCACAGCGTTCAAATCTTGTCGGTTGATTTTACTGGTCACGGTAAGCGCGTAAGCCAGGGTTTTCCGGTCTTTAGCACGCTCAGAGTTGTAGAGCAGCACGAGTTCATTTTGATTGTAGTGCATGGCCAGGTGGATTAGGGAGCCGGAACATACCGACTATCAGCAAGTTACGAAAATTCCGTTGGGATTTCAATATTGGCCCCGTGAGTTATTAACGATTGAAGCACTGGGGTGTGTGAATTGCATCAGTAGGTGGCATGCGCCAAATGGTGTTTCTGACGATTGTCCAACCATGATCTGCAAGTCGTTTCTGGAGCGGCAAGAACCTCTGAACCACCTTGAATCTCATGGTATTTGAGCGACAACTGTTGTCCTGTCCAGCATCATTCACACCAATTACATGGTTGGAATTAAGAGGACAATGCAGGATATTGGTTTAATTGTCCTATCTTTGCCTCATTCCGCAGGTGGCTTTTTTCAAGGCAGCACGTTCTCAAAGAGGAACATCTATCTTTTACAATATTCCACTTATATGCCCGAAATAGACAGCAGGGGCAGAAAGAGTCTATTCGAAGTGATATTTTTGAATAAATTCAGGAAGTCATTGTAAAACCAATAAATGCATTTTTCCCAATTCAAGTTTGATCGCTCTACCGGTCAGGATTTTCACAAAACAGTCAACGCCCGCGTGAATGCCTATTTCACCGAAAGGCATTTATCAAAAAAGGGGGGCAACGCCATCATCGTCAAGGCAATGGCTATGCTATCCCTATTTATAGTTCCTTACCTGCTTTTACTTTTCGGTGTAGTTGAGGGAACGGCGATGGTGCTGGCCATGTGGTTGATCATGGGCATTGGAATGGCAGGAATGGCATTAGGGGTAATGCATGATGCCAACCACGATGCAATGTCTACTTCTGCGCGCTTCAATCGAATCATGGGCAGAATTATGGATTTTATTGGCGGAAGCTCACGCGTTTGGAAACTGCAGCACAACGTACTGCATCATACCTACACGAATGTTGAGGGTGCCGACGATGACCTCCGTGGGCCCGCGTTGCTTCGATTTTCTCCGCACCAGGAGTATTTACCTGTTCACCGTTATCAATACATCTATGCCTGGTTACTGTATCCGTTTACAACCCTCATTCGAGTCATTTACATGGATTACGCGCGAGGCTGGCACTATATGACCATCGGATTGGTAAAGAAGGGACCTGAGTTGCGCAAGCTCTTTTTGGAAATTACCGCCTGGAAGTTGTTCTATATCGGTTATATCATTGTATTGCCCATGGTTTTCAGTTCGATGTCTCCGTACCTCATTATTGGCGGCTTCGTGCTTATGCATATGGTTGTAGGCTTTACTTTTGCGCTGATTTTTCAATCGGCCCACATCCTCCCCGATGCTGAATATCCGGAGGTTCCGGAAGAGGGAAAAACAGGTGGAAACTGGGCAGTACACCAGGTTCAAACCACAGCCAATTTTGCCCACGGAAACAAGTTATTAACCTGGTATGCTGGTGGACTCAATTATCAAATTGAGCATCACCTTTTCCCAACGATTAGTCACATTCATTACCCGGCTATATCCGACATTGTACAGCAAACCTCGGCGCAGTTTGGTCTGAATTATCGCAATCACCCTACGTTTGTCTCTGCCATAGTAGCACATGGAAAAATGTTGCAAAAACTGGGGAATAGCCCAGGTCATTAATTCGCCTGTGGCGAACCATTAAGTAATCGGATGTTCTCACATTCGAAAAAAAAATCAAAACATCATGAAATCAAGAACACAACGAAGTGGTTCATTCCGTAAAAAAGGAACACCTACTTCCATATCGAATTCTCCTTCTAATCGCCGACCTTCCGGGCCGAAAACGAAAAAATCCGGATCAGTAGCCATTGACCCTTCAAACTTTGTTCAAAAGGCAAAGCGAAGCATTCAACTGACCTACGAGTCGAAACGTACATTTTCGGATTTACCGTTGAGCACTGCCATTCAGCGAAACCTCAAAACCAGGGGCTTTGAGCGACCGACGGAGATCCAGGACAAGGCAATTGAACCTATTCTCGAGGGGAACGACTTGCTGGGAATCGCCCAAACCGGAACCGGTAAAACAGGAGCTTTTCTCTTGCCGATACTCGAAAACCTGAGCAGCCACTTGTCGCCGGGTTATGCCCTTGTATTGGTGCCCACGCGCGAACTCGCCATACAAGTGCAGAAAGAGTGTGACGACTTCTCGAAAGGGATGGGTGTTTATTGCAGCACTTTTATTGGCGGCACACCCATAAACCGGGATCTTCAAAAACTTCGCAAGAAGAACCACATTATCATTGGTACTCCCGGAAGATTGCTTGATTTAATGTCGCGAGGTTCGCTCAATCTTTCAAAGGTCCATACCCTGGTTTTGGATGAATTTGACCGCATGCTGGACATGGGATTCATCCATGACGTGAACACCATTGTGAAAGCAATGCCTTCCCGAAAACAAACTATGCTATTTTCTGCGACGTTGGATCTCAAACAAGAATCACTAATCAGAGATTTGCTGATGAATTATGTCACAGTACAGATAAGTAGTGGGACAAGCAGTTCTTCAAACGTTGACCAAGACGTAATCAAAATAACTGAAGGTCAGGA
This sequence comes from Flavobacteriales bacterium, assembly GCA_020437755.1. Classification (GTDB taxonomy): domain Bacteria; phylum Bacteroidota; class Bacteroidia; order Flavobacteriales_D; family Sanyastnellaceae; genus JADFAK01. Next base: position 15,203 of record JAGQVX010000001.1, on the reverse strand, counting down.
CAAATTTTTTGTGTTGTGCAACTTGATGAAAGAGGACGAATTCACCAAGGTAATCCTATTCGAGGAAACCAAGCATAGGGTAGATCGATTGAGTAAGAAACTGAACAAGGCAGGAATCAAGTCGATTGTTATTCATGGGAATAAAAGTCAAAATGCACGTGTCAAGGCGCTGAAAGATTTCGAGCAAGGTCGCGTCCAAATATTGGTTGCAACCGACGTTGCTGCCCGGGGAATTGACATTGCCGACGTTTCTCATGTCATCAACTACACGGCACCCACCTCGATGGACAGTTATATTCACCGCATCGGAAGGACCGGACGAGCCGGGAAGGTGGGAAAGGCGCTGACTTTTGTGGCCTAGTTACCAACCTTTAAGAAATCAAGCAACTTTGCAACGGATCTCTGGTTGTTCGTCTATTCTTGTTTGAAGGAGTCACAGGCACCTATGGAACTTGCCTGAACCTGCCCAAGGAAACTTTGAAAGGATTAACACGGACAGGCATAGCGATGTGCCAGTCGTCCGGCTTATGGTCGACGTTCCTTCATTCAAAACTACTAGCTTGTGAAACGGCGTACGTGATTCCCCTATCACATCTTCGCACATAAGGTCAATATCATGGATGCTTTTCCCAAAAAACGTTACAAATTTGTCGGTTCCGCGCGGTTATGGATATTTTCAACCCCCAGCGCCAAATCCAACAGAATGATTGCAAACCGACTTATTCTTTCCCCTTACCACCTGCTGCTTGCCCTGCTGTTTATGTCATGTGGCAGTGAAGGAGATGTTGATATCAAGGCACGTGCAGAGCGTGGTGATCTTGACATTGTGGTAGCCGTAACCGGCGAAATCGAGGCCAAAGAATCCACCATGATTATGGGTCCGGAAGGCATGCGCCAGGCGCGTATATGGCAGGTCAAAATCACCGATTTGGTGCCGGAAGGAACCTTTGTGAAAGAAGGGGAATATGTTGCTACACTCGACCGAAACGAAGTAGCCACCAAAATGAAGGAATCACAAACGGAACTCGAGAAAGTTCAGGCACAGCTTACGCAGGCCAAACTGGATACTGCGTTGGACTTGCGACAAGCACGCGACAATCTGGTGAATCTGAAATTTGGGCTGGAGCAGAAGCAGCTTACTCTCGACCAGTCGACTTACGAGCCCCCTGCGGTAATTCGCGACGCGGAGATTGAATTGGAGAAGGCACAACGCGGCTATGAACAAGCCAAGGAGAACTACGAAATCAAGGTTAAGCAGGCACGTGCCAAGGTGAGTGAGGTGAATGCAACGTATCAGCAAACGTTGAATAACTTCGAATTTTTAGAAGAATTCATCAGCGAATTTGTGGTGAACGCTCCGCATGATGGAATGGTTATTTACCATCGCCTTTGGAATGGTGCCAAGCAAAAAGTAGGCGCCACTGTTCATGCGTGGGAACCCGTTGTGGCCACCCTACCCGATCTCAGCACGCTCGTTTCGCGCACCTATGTGAATGAGATTGACATTGGTAAAATCAAGTCGGGACAAAAGGTTAAAGTGGCCATGGACGCTTTTCCCGACCGGGAATATGAAGGTGAAGTGATTGAAGTAGCCAATGTTGGGGAACAGCGCGCCAACAGTGACGCCAAGGAATTTGAGGTTCTCATTGAGTTGCTTCATACCGACACCCTCCTGCGGCCGGCCATGACCTCCAGCAACCTGATTCAAATTGAGTCGCTCCAGGATGTGCTTTATATCCCTATTGAGGCCGTTCACAGCAACGACTCCATCACCTTTGTCTTCATGGGTGGCGGACCTGTGAAGCACCAGGTAAAAACCGGCATGGACGATGGTAGTTTCATCGAAATCACGTCAGGACTTGAAGAGGGAGATGAAATATGGCTGAATTCACCCTCTGACGCCGAAAAGCTGAGCATCGAATACCTCAACGAGGACTAAATGAAGGTTACCCAGCGCCAATTATACAATTTCAACATTGCCATGGAGGCAGTGCGTGGCAACGGATTGAGGTCATTCCTTACGGCGTTGGGAATTATATTTGGCGTAGCCGCAGTCATTTGCATGATGGCTATTGGAAATGGTGCGCGAAAGGAGGTGCTCGAACTCATTGAGATGGTGGGTGCCAACAACATCATTATCCTTCCCATTGAACGCGAAGTCAATACCGAGGAAGGCAAAGGCGAGACTAAATTCTCCCCCGGTTTGCGCCTGCTCGATGCTAATAGTCTGGAGGAAAGTCTGCCAAGCGCCCGTAAGGTTTGTCCGGAAGCGTCCTTTGATGTACGTGTTTCAGCACAAGGCAAATGGTTAAGCACCCAGATTAAGGGTGTGAGTCCTGACTATTTCAACCTCTTCAATTTGGAAACGGAGCATCATCGCAGGTTTTCACAGGAGATGATCGACAGCAAATCGGCGGTATGCATTATTGGAAACGAGGTGAAAAGCCGCTTGTTTCCCCACAGTGATCCAATAGGGAAATGGATCAAGTGCGGACATGTATGGTTCAAGGTCATCGATGTTCTCAGCACGTCGCACAGCAGTTCGGGAGAGTTGGGAGCGATGGGAATCAGTAATTTTTCGAATAGTGTGATGACGCCGGTGGAAACCTTGCTTTTGCGGTACAAGAACAACGCATTGGTTACCAAGCGCGACTTCCAGGAAGAGGAATCCGACGAGGAGGAAGCGGCGCCGAAGGAAGAAGAGAGCACCCATCAGCTTTCGAAGATTGTAGTTCAGGTGAACGAATCCAACCAATTGGCCAAATCGGTGGAGGTGATTCGAACCAAGTTGCTGCAGCGGCATCAGGGGGTGGAAGATTTCCGCATTGAAGTTCCGGAGCTACTGCTGAAGAGTCAAGAAAAAACCAAGAAGATCTTCAATTTGGTTTTGCTTGCCATTGCTGCCATTTCATTGCTGGTAGGGGGCATTGGAATCATGAACATTATGCTGGCGGGAGTTATGGAGCGCATTCGCGAAATTGGAATCCGGCTGGCCCTGGGTGCAACGCAAAGCGACATCCGGTACCAGTTTGTCATGGAAGCTATTATTATCTCGGTAAGTGGCGGCGTAATTGGCATTATTCTGGGCGTGGGACTGAGCTACGCCGTTGAGCTTATAGCCGATATTACTACGATTATATCCGTTTCATCCATTGTGGTTTCGTTTGCTGTTTCAGCAGCGGTAGGCATCTTATTTGGCTACTTGCCTGCCAGCAAAGCCGCCGAAAACGATCCTGTAACTTCTTTACGTCATGACTAAACACCTCCTCATACTTTCTGTTTTCCTTGGAATCATTGCCCAAATGCGATCGCAGGAGGTGGTGATGAGTCTGCAGAATGTGGTGGACCGGGCTATGTTGCAGTCGATTCGAAGTGAGCAAGTTAAGAACGACATACTCATTGCCCAGTGGACCTACAAGGCCTACAAGGCGGGTATGTTGCCTCAATTATCGTTGGCCGCAAGTGCTCCCAACCTCAACCGTTCGCTGGAAAAAATCACCCTGCCTGATGGAACCGACGCGTTCGTAAACCGGAGCCAGGCCTCCTACACCGCCGATTTGGAAATCAGGCAAAATATTGGTCTGACCGGAGGAAGTTTATTTGTCCGATCCAACCTTCAGCGAATTGATCTTTTTGGAACGAATGCAAGCACGTCCTACTTGAGCAGTCCGCTGAATATCTCTATCAGTCAGCCCATTTTAGGGTTCAACGCTATGCGTTGGCAGCGAAAAATTGAGCCTGTGCGCTACGATTATAATCAGTTGTTGGCCGTGGAAGCCCGGGAGAACATCCGCTTGGAGGCTTCCCGACTGTTTTACGAAGTATTGATCAACCAAATCAACGCTGAGATTGCCGAGAAAAACAAGGCCGTTCAGGATACCATTTACCGCATATCGCAGGGCCGGTTTGAGATGGGCAAGATTGCAGAAAATGAGTTGCTAAAGCTCGAGTTGATTGTGTTGAATGCTGAGATCGACCTGGAGCGGGCGCGACTGGATTTGGAGATTACGACCCGCGAATTGCGCGATTACCTGCGACTTGGATCGGGCAGTGAGATCACGTTGTTGTTTGAAGAAGAGTTTCCGTTAGTCGACATGGATCAGCAAAAGGCCATTGATCTTGCGCGTAAGAAGCAGTCGAGTGTGGTTCAGCGTGAATTGCGTCTTTTGGAATCGGAGCGCGCTATTGCGCAGGCCAAGGCCGGCCGCCGCCCCACGATTGATGTTTTTGCGAGCTACGGTTTGACACAAAGTGGCGCAGATGTGCCGCAGGTGTATACCAATCCGCGCGACAGGCAATTGTTTACGGTGCAGTTCAATATTCCCATTTTTGATTTTGGACAAGCCAAATCTCAGGCGCAAGCGGCCATCTTAACGGCACGAAACACCCAATTGCAGCTTGAGCTGGACCAGATGGAATTTGAGCGTGACTTGATTTCACGCGTGCGCATGTTCAAGTTTTTGCAGGATCAGTTGTTGCTGGCCAAGCAGCGCGACAACGTGGCTGCCAAGGGATTTGAAATAACCCGTCAACGCTTCCTGATTGGTAAAATCACCATCACCGACTATCAGCTTGCGTTACAGGAAAAAACCACTGCGAAACAGCAGTACTTGAATGCCCTCCGCAATTTCTGGACTGGGTATTACGAGATACGAAGTTTGACTCACTACGACTGGATCAACCAGGAATCTATTGAGTAACTGCCTTTACCCGATGATTGGAAAATGTCTTTGTTCAGCGACCTCTTTCTACACGTGCTCTTCTCCTTTCTCTATCTTGATATCGTTGACGAACTGCTTGATTTTTTGTTCGTCGTCTTTCTTGCACACCAGTAGCGCCTTATCGGTTTCTACCACAATGTAGCCGTTGAGTCCGTGGAGCACCATGAGCTTGCCAGATTGGTTGTACACCATGTTATTGGCGCAGTTGTACATACTTATATCCTTGCCCACAGCGGCATTTTTATGTTCGTCGAGGTCGAGATGGGTGTATAGCGATCCCCATGTTCCGAGGTCACTCCAACCGAAATCGGAAAGCACAACTGAGACGTTTCGGGCTTTCTCCATGATTCCGTAGTCAATGGAGATGTTTTCGCAACTCGCATAAACCTCATCGATGACATCATGCTCTTCGGGGGTTCCCAGTGATGGAATAGTACCTTCGAACGACTTGTAGATTTCGGGTAAGAATTTGGCGAATGCCTCATCAATGCACTTCAACGACCAGATAAAAATTCCGGAGTTCCACGCAAAATCACCTGAAGCGAGAAAATTCCTCGCAATTTCAATGTCGGGCTTTTCCGTAAAAGTCTTCACTTTCTTAACCTGGTCATGATTTGCACTGGGATCATCGATGAACTGTATGTAGCCGTAGCCCGTATCGGGGCGACTGGGCTTGATTCCAAGGGTCACCAAATTGGGGGTTTCGGAAGCTACGTCGAGAGCGAGGTTGATTGTAGTCACAAAGTCATCCTCTTTTAGCACCAGGTGGTCGGAAGGTGCCACTACGATGCGGGCATCCTTGTTTTTTTTGCTGATTACCGCGTTGGCGTAAGCGATGCACGGCGCGGTGTTGCGCATATAAGGTTCGCACAGCACCTGCTCTTCTTTCATTTGTGGCAACTGCTTCAGAACCAGGTCTTTGTACCGTGCATTGGTCACCACATAGATGTTTTCAGGCGGACATACATGGAGGAAGCGGTTGAAAGTCATTTGAATGAGCGTTTGGCCCACTCCCAGAATATCATGGAACTGCTTAGGGAAGGCGGTACGGGACATAGGCCAGAATCGGCTGCCAACACCTCCTGCCATAATTACGCAGAAGTTATTTTCCTTAATCATAGTGCAAGTTTACGGTTGCAAAACTGCGAAAAATGAAGCAATTCAGAGTGAGAAACAGAACGAGAATGAAGATCTACGCTCTCCGTTCGGTTTCTCGCGCTCATAAAACGTCATCGAAGTTCACTCAAAGCCGATTCGAGTCGGTCCAGCATGCGGGGGATGTCTCCCATGGATGCTGTACCAATGGAAAGGCGGAACCAATTGCTTTCTCTCGACGAGCCAAAGGCATAGAAAGGAACGATTGCCAGTCCGGCGTTGTTGAGCAGGTATGCCGTCACTTTTTCCACTGAATCCAGGTACTCACCTTGTGCGGTAGTTTTTCCCACCAGGTCGAATTGAATGGTGAGGTAGATAGCAGCTTTAGGAGCAATGGCCTGCACTGCGTAACCTTTGGCACGCAGTTTTTCGCATCCTTCGAAGATAGCGGTCATGCGCTCCCCTGCCTTTTGACGAATGTCTATGAGGTAAGAACGCACGGCTGATCGGTTCTGTAAATATTTGGCGCATGCCACCTGTTCAGCACGCGGAGCCCAGGCCCCTACGTGACCGAGAATAGCTTTCATTTTATTGATAATATGCGCCGGTCCGAATCCCCATCCTACCCGCACACCGGTAGCTGCCAGGGCTTTGGAAATCCCATCCACATATACCGTGTACTGGCGCATCTCGGGGCACAATGACACCGGATCAACATGCTGCGTTCCCGGCTGACACAATTGCCAGTAGATTTGGTCGTACATGAGGTAGAGTGGCTTGGCTTCGGGTCCACGGCGTGCATTTTCCTCCAACACCAGATTGCAGATGGACAGCAACTGCTCTTGAGAAAAGACCGTTCCGGTGGGATTGAGAGGCGAGCAAAGCGCAATAAGAGCGGCATCGCTTACGTGTTCTTTCAATTCATCGGCAGAGGGCATGAAGTTGTTGTGCGCGGTAGTTTCGACAAACACCTGCGTACCTCGGGAAAGATGCGTGTAGTGGTTGTTGTTCCATGACGGCACCGGAAAAATCACCTTCTCACCCGGATTCACCAAAGCCTGAAAAGCCGCGTATATAATGGGACGCGCCCCTCCGGCCACGAGGAAATCGTCGGCATGGTAAGTGAGACCCAATTCTTCCTGCATGAATGAAGCCAGTTCCGCACGCAATTCGGGCATACCGTTGGATGGCGGGTAATTGGTTTCATTGTTTTGGTAGGCACGAAGGATTTCTTCAGAAAATTCAACCGGAATAGGAAAAATTGCCGGGTCGAAATCGCCAATGGTAAAGTTGAAGATTTCTTCACCCTGGTTCATGCGGGCTTTAATTTCACCAGCAAGTTTTATGATTTCCGAACCTACAAGCTCTTCGGCCATAGTGGCTATTCGGGGAGTTCTCAATGTGGAAGTTTGATTCATTGTGCTTGATTATTAACCGGTTGGGTCGATTTTTGGCGGTGCAAAAGTACAAAAGTGAGGGGCTTTTCCGATGGTTTATCGGAATAAGCATCACGAAACCGGATTCTCTACGGGAGACTGATGAAACAGTTTCACTTCGGCAATGGGGCTGAACAAGTAAATTTTACCAGTTTTCACTTCTTCGCAGCGAATGCGCTTCCGCACTTTTCCCAGCTTTTTAAAGAGTCGGCGGTTTTGGTACACAAAGAGGCTATTGACCGGCAGTTCATCCACCATGGGGAGTTGTTCACCACGATCGTAGTTTTTGAGTGCCTTTTGCAAGTGAATATCGGTGCAGCTTGACGCGGCCGGATTCTTAAGGTAGGATGCAAGGGCCCGTTCCACGTTCTCAGGAAAGGTGTGCAGTTCAAAAAGGGGCAAGAGTAGTTTACGAAACTCATTTTTCCACTCGCTTCCGTGCGGTTTCACCTTGTTTTGGTGAGCATTCCAAGTACGAAGGTGCGCCAGTTCGTGAATAAGCGTAATGGTAAATGCGTACTTGTTGAGATCACCGTTAACGGTAATCTCCGCGCGACGGTTTCCATGGGGAGCACGGAAATCACCGAGTTTCGAACTACGTGGGGGCTTGATGTGCAGGTGGCAGGGATTTTCGTGCAGGAGTTGGCACACATAGTTTAGCGCCTCGGCCGGAAGGAAGGGCGCCAATCCCTTTTCAATGTTGGTACTATTCTTCAACCACTGCCGGATCAACTACCTCCACTTCATCGCGCCAGGTGGGGCAGGTATTACAACGGTTTTTCTTACGGAACACTGAGCAGGACGTAATGGCTGCGGTGATCATAAGGAGGCAAAGGAATCCAAAAATCTTGCGTTGCATAGCTCTCGATTTGAAGTCAAAAGTAAGAATTAAACGAAGGCTTTTGAAAATTATTCCCAACCATGGGTAAATGCCCCTCAATGCACCATACTTTAGCACCGATGCCCGTATTTAACCATATAGGACGGTACTTCATGCTCCTGCGTACCGTTTTCAGCCGACCCGAGCGCTTCTCGGTATATTGGAAGCAAATCGTGTTTGAGATCGATAAGATTGGTGTTCAGTCGCTGGGCATCATCGGATTATTGTCGGCCTTTATGGGTGCTGTGATATGTATTCAGACAGCCGCACAGATTGAAAGCGGGTGGATTCCGGCGTACACTATCGGGTTTACGGTGCGACAGACGACCATCCTGGAGTTTTCGCCTACCATTATGCTGGTGATTCTCGCCGGAAAAGTAGGGTCGAATATAGCATCGGAGATTGGGACTATGCGCATCAGTGAGCAGATCGACGCCATCGAAATCATGGGAGTGAATTCGGCCGGTTATCTGATTTTACCCAAGGTAATAGCCGCTTGTGCGATCATGCCTTTTTTGGTCATCATCAGCATGTTTCTGGGTATTGGTGCGGGAGCTTTGATTGGAATCTGGGCTAATATCGTGTCGTACAACAACTTCGAGTTGGGATTGCATCTCGACTTTCGTCCGTTCCAGGTGGTTTATGCGTTGATCAAATCGTTTGTCTTTGCCTTCCTGCTCACGACGGTATCGGCTTATTGCGGGTACTACGTTAAAGGAGGAGCGCTGGAGGTTGGAAAGGCCAGTACACAAGCTGTAGTGTATAGTGTCGTGCTGATTATGGTATTCAATGTTATACTCACCGTAATGCTGTTGCTCTGATGATTGAGGTGAAGAACATAACGAAGGCATTCGACGGCAAGACGATTCTCGACGATGTTTCTGCCGAGTTTCACAAAGGCAAGGTGAACTTTATCATTGGTAGGAGTGGAAGTGGCAAATCGGTACTCACCAAGTGCATTGTGGGACTTCACGAAGTCAACTCGGGTGCCATCTTATATGACGGCCGGGATTTTTCGAAGATGAACCGTCGGGAGCGCATTCCGGTGCGCAGGGAAATTGGCATGTTGTTTCAGGGCAGCGCCTTGTTTGACTCCCTCACCGTGGAGCAAAACGTTATTTTTCCCCTCACCATGTTCAGTGTAGGCACACCGGCTGAGATGAAAGAGCGCGCTGATTTTTGCTTGCGTCGCGTTCAACTTGAGGGCACTAATCACTTGTATCCCAGCGAGATTTCCGGAGGAATGCAGAAGCGCGTGGGCATTGCCCGGGCCATAGCCATGAATCCCCGATATTTGTTTTGCGACGAGCCCAACAGTGGTTTGGATCCTCAAACGGCCATTGTCATTGACAATCTGATCCGCGAGATCACCATTGAATACGACATCACGACCGTGGTTGTGTCTCACGATATGAACTCGGTCATAGAGATCGGTGATCACATCAACTTTGTGAATGAGGGTAAGCTTTGGTGGAAGGGCAATCGCAAGGAGATCCTCAACAGTGGCAATGCGGAGCTGGACGATTTCGTGTATGCTTCCGACTTTTTGAAGGAGATCAAGGAAAATCTGCGGAATTCCCGAAGTTAGGGGGTGAATTATTGTGGACAAGCCAAATGGGGTATTCGTGAAGTGGGCCTTAGGCCTATGACCGAAAAGAAGGCCACACTCGTTAGCGTGGCCCCCGGCAACATTCACAGTATGAAAACTGATGTATTAGGATACTGCCGTGCAAGGTGGGAAAGCAGGCTGCTGGTCTGACAAAATCTTTGCAGGCGTAAGAATTTTGTCCATAACCGTTATGAAAACAGAAGAAGGAACCTGGATTCCCTATGAAAGTCCCGGCTACACCGACGAGGAAATGCTGGCGCGCAGTGCGGCTTTTTACGAAGCCATGGATACCCGGAGGAGCGTACGCACCTTTTCATCCGAGCCTGTGGCTATTGAGGTTATCGAGAACATTATTCGCACGGCATCCACAGCACCTTCGGGTGCTCACAAGCAGCCCTGGACCTTTGGGGTGGTGACCAACGAGGAGCTAAAGCACCGCATCAGGGAATTGGCTGAGCAGGAGGAATACGAGAACTACCATGGTAGAATGAGCGACCGTTGGCTGGCGGACCTGGCAAAATTTGGTACGGATCATATTAAGGAGTTCATCGACGTAGCTCCCTACCTTATCGTGGTGTTTAAGCAGGTATATGGTACAGATGAGCAAGGAGAAAAGAGCAACCACTACTACGTCAATGAGTCGGTGGGGATAGCCGTGGGTTTTTTACTGGCGGCGATCCATCATGCGGGGCTGGTTGCACTCACTCATACGCCCAGTCCGATGAATTTTTTGGAGAAAGCACTAGACCGACCGGCTAACGAGCGCGCTTTTTTGTTGATCCCGGTGGGACATCCTGCGCCGGGAACGCAGGTACCGGCCATAGAGCGTAAGGCACTGGGCGACATTATGTTTGTTCGCTGATCGTTGAAAAAACGGAGCCGCCGGAGTCCTTTAGAATCGACTGTTTTCCGTTTTTTTGTTTTGGTGTCCAAAGTTTGTTTACTTTGCAGCCGATTTTTTAAACTATTCAAAACAGTTCAAGATGTCTGATATTACATCAAAAGTGACCGCTATCATTGTTGACAAATTGGGAGTTGACGAGAGCGAAGTTACACTTGAGGCAAGCTTCACCAATGATCTTGGTGCAGATTCACTCGACACTGTTGAGTTGATCATGGAATTCGAAAAGGAATTCAACATTGCTATCCCCGACGATCAGGCTGAGAAGATCAGCACTGTGGGCCAGGCAGTTGAATATATCACGAATAACGTAAAGTAATCCCCTCCTTCCCACTTTATGGAGCTTAAGAGAGTAGTTGTCACCGGACTTGGTGCTCTGACACCTATAGGTAATACTGTAGAAGAGTATTGGTCTAATTTGATTGCCGGCACTAGCGGTGCGGGGATGATTACTCAATTTGATGCTTCAAAGTTTAAGACACAATTCGCATGTGAGGTAAAGGGTTTCGATGTATTGGAATACATGGATCGAAAGGAAGCCCGGAAACTGGATCAGTTCTCACAGTATGCGCTCGTTGTGGTAGAGGAAGCCATCAAGGATTGCGGTATTGACACGGAGTCGGTAGATTCCGACAGTGTTGGCGTCATTTGGGGTTCTGGAATCGGGGGGTTAAAGACCTTCCAGGAGGAGTGTTTTGAGTTTGCCAAGGGCGACGGAACACCCCGATTCAATCCATTTTTCATCCCCAAGATGATTGCTGACATTGCTTCCGGTCATATCTCGATTAAGTATGGATTCCGGGGACCGAATTTCACCACAGTTTCAGCCTGTGCTTCATCGACCAATGCATTAATAGACTCATTCAATTACATCCGCCTTGGGAAAGCCAAGGTTATGGTAACAGGGGGTTCTGAAGCGGCGGTTAACGAAGCGGGAATTGGTGGATTCAACGCGTTAAAGGCCTTGTCGACCAACAATGAGAATTATGCCACGGCTTCCCGTCCGTTTGATCAAACCCGCGATGGGTTTGTACTGGGTGAAGGTGCCGGATGCATTATTCTGGAAGAGTTGGAACATGCTCAAGCACGTGGAGCGAAGATTTACGCTGAGTTGGTAGGTGGTGGTCTTTCGGCCGACGCTTATCACATGACTGCGCCACATCCGGAAGGAATAGGTGCTTCACGCGTGATGCATTATGCACTGGACGATGCCGGTATGGCCAAAGAAGAGATTGACTACATCAACGTGCACGGCACCTCTACCCCGCTGGGTGATGTTGCCGAATCACGGGCCATTCTCGAGGTATTTGGCGAACATGCGTACAACCTCAATATTTCGTCAACCAAGTCGATGACCGGTCACCTATTGGGTGCTGCTGGTGCCATTGAGGCGATTGCGTGTATATTGTCGGTTGTCAACGACATCGTGCCACCAACCATCAATTGGGTTCATCCCGATCCGGAGTTGGATCCGAAGTTGAATTTTACATTCAACAAAGCTCAGAAACGTGTAGTTCGTGCAGCACTGAGCAACACATTTGGCTTTGGAGGTCACAACACCTCTGCCATTTTCAAAAAATTCTAAGCCTTGTGGTTTAAGAGGATTTTCCGAAAGCATTCAGACAATCCCAGGGTATCCGGTTACATCCAGAAACATTTGGGTTTTGTACCACAGCATGCTGAGTATTACCAGCAAGCCTTTCGTCATTCGTCGGCCGCAGTGCGCGATTCCAAAGGAATCAAGAACAGCAATGAACGGCTGGAGTTTCTGGGAGATGCGGTGTTGGATTTGATCGTTGCAGATTACCTGTACGAGAAATTTCCAAACCTGAGCGAAGGTGAGCTCACCAAGATGAAAGCCAAAGTTGTGAGTCGGAAGACCCTGAATGCACTTGGCAATCGCATTAAGCTTGACGAGCAGTTGGAGTTGAACCTGGGAAATCAGGTGTTGCACCAGTCCATTGTAGGAAATGCCTTTGAAGCATTGGTTGGCGCGATATACCTCGACCAGGGCTTTTTGTTCACGCAACAGGTCATTCTCAAATTACTCAAGCGCTACGACGTTCACAAAAAGGTGCATTTGGATGTGGACTTCAAGAGCAAGCTTCACGAATTGTGTCAGAAGGAAAAGATTTCGCTGCACTTCGAAGTGGTAGATGAACAGCAAGGCGCCGGGAAGTCCCACTATGGTGTTGTAGTGAAGCTGAACCAGGAGGTATGGGGCAGCGGCACCGGGAAGTCCAAGAAATCAGCAGAGCAATCGGCGGCGCGCCAGGCATGTGCGCGTTGGGAGAAGCGGAATCAGTAGTATGCCGGAGCATTGGCGTTTTGAGTTTAGAGGCACATGCCCGTGACCTACTCATGAGAGAATCCCGAGGCATGCCACCGAAAAACAATTGCGGAAGAAGTCCATCCTGATTGGCCCGGTTATCATTTGCCGAATGGCGTGATATTCTAAAAACCACCTGCAAACCACTAATGAACAACGGAAATCGTACAACTCGCCTGCATGGGGAGGTGAAGCGACCGGGATGCCATTAACTTTGTGTTATGACTTTCCAACTCGAAGTTGAATACGACTACGATTTTCTGATATTGGGCGTGAGTTGTCACGAGCGCGACTATCGGATGTGTTGGCTTATTAACAAAACTCTGGGATTTGACTTGTCGCGCGATGAGGACCTGGTGCTTCACGTGGGAGGTGAGAAAGTTGGGTTTCCCATATTCAGTTATGAGATTCCCGAGGAGCTTACCCGCATTTTTTTAATTAAAAACCGTGTTCCAGAAGGGGTTTTGCTTCCGGAAGTGAAGCATATCGACTACCTGTTGAAGATCGAAAACGACAATGGAATACATGGAAAGTTGCAACAAGCGGTGCGCCGCATTCCGCAGGTAATAGGTACTTTTGACCTGCGCGTAGAGCAACTAAAATCGAAGGACTTTTTGATCTTCGAATAACCTGCAAGTTATGAAACGAACAAAGATTGTAGCAACAATAGGACCTGCTACGAGCGATAAAGACACGCTTCGCGAACTGGTAAGTGAAGGTGTTGATGTGATCCGGTTGAATTTTTCTCATGGAGCCTATGAGGATCACGCACAAGTGATTCAAAATATCCGGGAGATCAATACCGAACTCCGTGAAAACACGGCTATCCTGGCCGACCTTCAAGGCCCCAAGCTCCGTGTGGGACAACTGCCCGAAGGGGGAATACTCTTGCAAGATGGCTCGATTATTCAGATTCGTTGTTCGGCAGAAAAAACCACCGGAGAAGAAATTTCGACCAGCTATCTGAATTTTGCCCGCGACGTGAATGTGGGAGAAACGGTGCTCCTCGACGATGGGAAGCTCAAGCTGGAAGTAGTTGAAACCGACAAGGATTCATTGGTAAAGCTCAAGGTCATCCATGGGGGAATTCTCACGTCGAAAAAGGGTATCAATCTGCCGAATACGAGCATCAGTCTGCCTTCTCTTACCGAAAAGGATTTGGAAGATTTGGAGTTTGCACTGGATCATGACGTGGATTGGATTGGGTTATCGTTTGTGCGCAGTGCGCGCGACATTATTGAATTACGTGCCCTGATCAACAAGCGTAAAAAGCATGCGCGCATTATTGCCAAGATTGAAAAGCCCGAAGCGGTTGAAGACATCGACAACATCATTAAGGAAACCGATGCCGTAATGGTGGCCCGCGGGGATCTTGGGGTGGAAATTCCCATGCAGAACGTTCCGATTTTGCAGAAGAAGCTCATTCGCAAATGCATTCGAAGTGCAAAGCCCGTGATTGTTGCTACGCAAATGATGGAGAGCATGATCGACAACATCACTCCTACCCGAGCTGAAGTGAATGATGTTGCCAATGCGGTACTGGACGGAACTGATGCTGTGATGTTGAGTGGGGAAACCTCAGTGGGAAAGCATCCTGTGGAAGTCATTCGCGCCATCTCGAAGATTATTCTGGAAATCGAGAAATACAACAATGTGTACTATCACGAACGCGCACCGGAAGAAAGCTCGGAAGACCGATTCATCACCGACTCGGTGTGCTACAGTGCTTGTCGATTGGCGAAGCGGGCGCAGGTAAAAGCCATTGTTACCATGACCTTTTCGGGATATACCGGATTTAAAATTTCCAGTCAGCGGCCAAAAGCGATGATCTTCGCTTTTACCGGAAACCGAAAAATTTTAACCACGATGAACCTTGTGTGGGGTGTGAAGGCAGTGTTTTACGACAAAATGGTGAGTACTGATCACACGATAGCCGACATTAAATACTTGCTGCGCAAAGACGGATATATTGCAGAGGGGGATTTAATCATCAATGTTGCATCGATGCCTATTGCCGAGCAGGGGATGAGTAATATGATTAAGCTGAGTAAGGCGTAGAGGGGCTTGGATTTCGGGGGATGGTGGTTATTAGTACGAGAGGAGGGAGTTTAAAAAATGGAGAATTCAGATTGGAAAAAAACCGGAACACCGAATAAGGATTAACGAACGCTGAATTCAGAATTTTTACTTTTTCATTCGTTAATCAGGGTTCCTTGTTCGAAATTCTTGTTG
>JAGQVX010000019.1 GCA_020437755.1 Flavobacteriales bacterium | reverse complement strand
TGCCAATCACATGTCCTGGTGCCGGTAATGGATTGTTCGAATCCCAACCCACAAGCTGAATTCCCAGCGACTCCCTGATTCGGTTCATGCTGAACGGCAGAAATGGCTCAAGTGTAATGGTGCATTCGGCTACTATTTGCAGACAAACATTCAAAATGGTTTGCACCCTTTCAGGATCGGTCTTGGCCAATTTCCAGGGCTCACATTCCGTCATATATTTATTGCCGATGCGCGCCACATTCATGGCCTCGTGCAATGCCTCGCGAAACCTAAATCCCTCAATGCTCTTTGCCACGAGCTCGCGCTTCTCCCGTATTTCATCCAATACCGCCCGATCCATTGCCTGCAATTCGCCGGGAACCGGAATCTTGCCTTCGTAGTACTTGTGCGTCAATACCACCGCCCGATTCACAAAATTTCCCAGAATAGCGCCCAACTCGTTGTTTACGCGCTCCTGGTATTCCTCCCAGGTGAATTCGCTGTCCTTTTGTTCGGGTAATATCGATCCCAGAACGTAGCGCAATTCGTCTTGCTTGCCCGCAAAGTCCTCCAGGTACTCGTGCAGCCAAACCGCCCAGTTGCGAGATGTGGAAATTTTATCTCCCTGCAAATTCATAAACTCATTGGCAGGCACATTCACCGGTAGGTTGTACCCTCCATGCTCCTTCAGTAAAATGGGGAATATGATGCAGTGAAAAACAATGTTGTCCTTACCTATAAAGTGAATCAATGCCGAATCTTCGCTCTGCCAATAGTCTTCCCAGTTCTTACCTGCCTTAGCGGCCCATTCTTGTGTGGCAGTAATGTATCCTATCGGGGCATCGAGCCAGACATACAATACCTTACCTTCGGCTCCTTCCACTGGCACAGGGACTCCCCAGTCCAAATCACGGGTCATGGCACGACTTTGCAATCCGGCGTCAATCCAGGATTTACACTGTCCTACAACATGATTTTTCCAGCGCTTGGGGTCGTGATGAGGTTTGCCATCCAATTCGCCGCGCTCAATGTATTCCCGTATCCAATCCTCATGGTCTCCCATGGGCAAATACCATAGAGAGGTCTCCCTCAGCACCGGCGTGTTCCCACTAATCGTTGATTTAGGGTCAATCAACTCCTGTGGACTCAGAGCCGAACCGCATTTTTCACATTGGTCGCCGTATGCTCCGGGATTACCACATTTCGGACAGGTTCCTGTAATGTAGCGGTCAGCTAAAAACTGGTTTTCCTGTTCGTCATAATATTGCTCATTGGTCTTGATTTCAAACGAACCTTTGTTGTTCAACGTTGTGAAAAAGTCCTGAGCAGTCTTATGGTGTGCCTGAGATGAGGTGCGATCGTAGTGATCAAAGGAAATCCCGAAATCTTCGAATGCCTGCTTAATAATGCCATGATAACGATCAACCACTTCTTGAGGACTAATTCCATCCTTCTTAGCTCGAAGTGTTATGGCCGCACCATGCTCATCCGATCCACAAATCCATGCAACATCAGCCCCCGTCATACGCAGATAACGGACATAGATATCCGCAGGTAAATAGGCTCCTGCAACATGCCCAATATGCAACGGTCCGTTGGCATAGGGAAGGGCAGAAGTAATCATGTAGCGCTTGGGGCTGGTATAACTTGGAGTGGACATGAACACGCGTTATTTCAGAAATTTCCGGAAATGGCGTCAAAGATAGCCAGTTATCAGCACATTTGTATCGCTATGCAACATGGTTCCGTGATACCTCCCTTTCTGAAGCCGGGCGATACCGTCGCTCTCGTGGCCACGGCTCGTTTTGTGGATGAAACAATGGTGGAAACGGCCTCTCGATACTATACCAAGTGGGGATTCAAAGTGCACGTTCATGATGAGCTCTTGAAACGCAATTTCCAGTTGGCAGGTTCCGACGCCCATCGCGCTAATGTATTCAACGAGGCATTGCAAAATCCTTCGGTTAAAGCCATCGCTGTGTTGCGCGGAGGGTATGGCACCGTCCGTATTTTGGATTGTATCAATGCTCAGGCATACGCCAAATGTCCAAAGTGGCTCGTGGGTTATTCGGATGTAACCGTCCTGCACTGCTGGTCTCAGTATCTCGGAATTGCGTCCATACATGCCAGTATGCCGGTCAATTTTGATCAAAATACCCCGGAAGCCCTGGATTCTCTGAGAGCAGCACTGAACGGTTCATTGACTTCGTTAAAGTGTAAGGGTGCTGAGGGTATTCGAAACGGCCAATGCTCAGGTAAACTGGTAGGGGGTAATTTATCTGTACTCTATAGCTTGGCCGGGTCGCCTTATTTCAAAGTGGAGCAGGGCTCCATCTTATTTATTGAAGATCTCGACGAACATCTGTACCATCTTGACCGCATGATGATGAACCTCAAAGTGAGTGGTCAGCTTCAAAAATGTGGTGGTATCATCGTGGGTGGAATGTCCGACATGCGCGACAATACTAAAGAGTTCGGATTCTCTGCGGATAATCCATTTGGCTTCAATGCCCGAGAAATTATTGAAAGCCATACGGCAAATCTCCATATTCCGGTAGCTTGGGGATTTTGCGCCGGACATATTGCCGATAACCGGGCGATGTACCTGAACCGACACGCGGAGTTGCGTGTGGAAGATCAATCCATTGAATTGAGCTGGTCAAACAAAGAGGCCTAAAAAAGCCAAAGCTCCCCGAAGGGAGCTTTGCGATACCCGAATCCGGGGTCTTACAAAAATTGTTCAATCTCGATAGAAAACGTGCAATACCTGCCGAATCCTGAGCATCGTTTAGCTATTTATTTACAACCGGTGTAAAATTAGGCATTTTTTCGCCTCGATAGACACGAGAGAAGGCGTTTCAGTTTATTTCCTACAAAAAAAGTAGGAAATATGGAAATTGGGCTTGAATGTAGAATTGTTTTGAAAGTTTCCAGCCCCCGATGTACCTTCGCAATTCACTCATTAATATCCAACCATGTACGGCAATTTCAAGGATTTCCTTCAAAAAGAACTGGCTGATATCGAACAAGCCGGTTTGTTCAAACGCGAACGAATTATCACGACTCCTCAGGACGCCGTGATCAAGGTGAGTACAGGCGAGGAAGTGATTAACTTCTGTGCTAATAACTACCTTGGACTATCCTCGCATCCGAAAGTGGTCGAAGCAGCCAAGAAGGCCACGGATTCACACGGATTTGGCATGTCGTCAGTGCGCTTTATTTGTGGTACACAGGATATACACAAAGAGTTGGAGGCACGCATCGCCGAGTTTCTGCATACGGAGGATACCATCCTCTACGCAGCGGCGTTTGATGCAAATGGCGGTGTGTTTGAGCCGTTGCTTGGCCCCGAAGACGCCATTATAAGCGATTCCCTGAATCATGCCTCAATTATCGACGGGGTGCGACTTTGCAAAGCTGCCCGATATCGATATGAGAATAACAACATGGCCGATCTGGAAGAACAATTGAAGGCTGCCTCAGAAGCTCGATTCAAAATCATAGTTACCGATGGGGTGTTTTCAATGGATGGATATGTGGCCCAATTGGATAAAATTTGTGATCTGGCCGACAAATACAATGCCTTGGTCATGGTGGATGAATGCCATGCAACGGGGTTCATAGGTAAAACCGGAAGGGGTTCAGTTGAGCTTCGTAACGTCCTTGGGAGGGTTGACATCATTACCGGTACGTTGGGAAAAGCATTGGGTGGAGCCATGGGTGGATTTACCACGGGGCGTAAAGAAATTATTGAGTTGCTACGTCAGCGCTCCCGCCCCTACCTGTTCAGTAATTCCCTGGCGCCGTCTATTGTGGGAGCCAGCATAGCGGTATTCGATCTTTTGAGCCAAACTACTGAGTTAAGGGACAAGCTGGAATGGAATGTAAACTACTTCAAAGCGGGAATTAAAGCCAAAGGGTTTGACATTAAAGATGGGGATTCAGCTATTGTGCCAATCATGCTGTATGATGCTCCCTTGGCTCAGAAATTTGCGGATATGTTGCTCCAGGAAGGGATCTACGTCATCGGCTTTTTCTATCCGGTCGTACCTAAAGGACAAGCAAGGATTCGTGTGCAGCTTTCTGCAGCTCATGATAAGGAGCACCTGGATAAAGCCATTGCTGCTTTTGAAAAGGTTGGGCGTGAGTTGGGTGTAATCCCCGTTTCCGCCTAGTGTGAATTCCTACGATTTTGCGCTTGTTGGCCAGGGACTGGCAGGTTCCTTGTTGGCCATGGAACTCATCCGCCAGGGTAAATCGGTTATTGTTGTCGAACAACCGGCGCCGATCACTGCTTCACGAGTGGCAGCAGGTATGTTCAATCCGGTAGTCTTTAAAAGACTCAATCTGTCTTGGAATGCCAAAGAATTTCTTCCCCTTGCCCTAGATTATTACCATCAATTGGAGCAGGAGTTGGGAGTGAAATGTTGCTTTGCTATGCCTTTGGCGCGTTTTTTCAATGATGCCTTTGGCGCCAATCAATTTGCTGTTGAAGCCGATGGATCCCTACTTGATCACCTCTCAGTTCAATCGTATAGCGAGCTTGACAACTTTGATGCTCCGTTTGGCTATGGCATTGTTACCTCTGCCGGTTACGTCGATCTCAATATCCTAATTGATGCAGTGCGGGACTGGCTGATAAGTCGGGAGTCATGGATGGAATTAAAAGTCGACCCGAACTCAATACAGTTCAGTAAGTCAGGAGTACAATTCGAAAAGGTCACTGCGGGAGCCATGATTTGTGCCAATGGAACCGGTATTCTCGATTGGCCCCAATGGAGCCATCTCCCTATCACACGAACGAAGGGGCAGGTTCTTACCATCGAGAATGCAACCGATGCAACCGGCTTTATTTTGAACAATGGCAAATTCCTCCTGCCCGTGGGAGGTAAAACCTATCGTGCCGGCTCTACTTACGAGTGGACCCTGGATCATAACGATCCCGACGAAACCGGAAAGCACGAAATTCTGGACAAACTCAAACCATTTTTGAAATCAGATCATTGTGTCACTCACCATGTCGCCGGGAATCGACCTACCTGCAAAGACCGTCGGCCTGTCCTGGGCTGGCATCCGTCAATACCCAGGTTGGCAGTCTTCAACGGACTAGGAACCAGGGGAGTTATCCTTGCGCCGGCCATGACGCTCATGATGGCCAACTTACTTTTGTCCAACATTGAACCTATCGAAGAAGCTAGCGTTCGTCGATTTGATAAATATTTCAAAAACAATTGAAAGTAATGAAATCTTTAGTAAGTTTGCTTTATGAAACTCACTGAAGCACAAGATTCGTTCATCGAAAGCTGGGGAGCCCTGGGCTCCCAGTGGGGGATCAGTAAAACAATGGCGCAGATTCATGCTCTTTTGCTGATTTCTCCTCAGTCTCTGTGTGCCGAAGATGTGATGAGTAGACTCAATATTTCACGTGGGAATGCCAACATGAACATGAGGGCATTAATCGATTGGGGTCTGGCCGAACGGGTGATTAAACTCGGTGAAAGAAAGGAGTTTTTCAAAGCAGAGAAGGATATGTGGAAAGTGGTAGTGCGAATAGCTCAGGAACGCAGAAAACGTGAACTACAACCTATTCTCCGCACTATCGAGGAAGTGAGCAAGATTAATGACCCGGAGGCCGACGCACTGGAAATGAAAGAGTTTGTCAATACCGTGAACAACATTGGCGATGTATCGGAGAAAATCAATAAGTCATTCGACAAATTGATAGCTGCCGACGAACATTGGTTCACAGGTAGTTTGCTCAAACTTATGCGCTGATATTTTTTTGCGTACAATGTTTCAAAAAATATTGAAAATACCGAAAGGAATGAATGTTACAATGGGGTTTTGGTGGCGGATCCGGTTTCGCTTTTCGTCCAGTAGAAGTCGATTCCTCCATCACCTCACAAAATAAGGATGCCATGACAGCAGTAAACACCCCTACACAGCAAAATACAGTGAATCGTATCGCAGATTTTTACCGCGATGCCACGTCGGATTACCGCATTTGGAGTAAGCACATGAATATGCATTTTGGCTACTGGAAACCGGGAATGTGCGCTTTCAGAAGAGAACGCATGCTCCAAAAGATGAATGATGTCGTAATTACAGAGTGTTGTCAGGACAAATCAGGAGGTACCTATCTGGACCTGGGTTGCGGCGTTGGGGCAACGGTTAAGTACGCAATGACCAAATTTCCGAACAATAACTTTAAAGGATTTACGATCTCACCTCATCAAACAAATTGGGCACGCTACAACTATGGCGGCAATTTTCCGATCTACTGCAAGGATTACAATAAATTGGAGATTCCCGATAAAAGTGCCGATGGCGCCTGGTTTCTGGAGAGTCTGTGCCATGCTGAAAATAAGGAATCAGCAATCAAAGAAGTTGCCCGTGTGTTAAAACCGGGAGCCCGACTCATCATCTGTGATGGAATGCGAAGGAGACCCTGTCGTAAAATGAGCTTCTTGGGACGCAAGTTGTATCGGGTGGTATGCAATCATTGGGCAGTACCCGATTTCCCCGACCGAAACCTTCTGATCCTCACGGCGCAAAGAAGCGGGTTCAAACTGATCCGGAACCAGGATTGGTCTATCAGAATTGGATTCAGCGCACTCCATGCTCCCTGGCTTTCGTTACGGGAATTGATAAAAGCCCGGTTGGGACTTCGTGTAGCGAATGAAGCCCAGCTCAGCAATTTGAAGGCATCGATGGCCGCACTTTTCCTGGGGTGTTGCAGGAGGGATTTCCGTTATGGCCATATTGTCCTTGAAAAGGTGTGAATACAGGGCCATTCGGCAAATGGATTTCGCTATCTGCCAAATGGAAAACTTCCATTCTTATCTTTGCAAAAAACATCCGTTATGCTATCACCCAAAATCGAAGAAGCTCTTAACGCGCAAATAAAAATTGAAGCTGACTCATCTCAATTCTACTTGGCCATGGCTAGTTGGGCTGAATCTGAAGGGCTAAACGGTACTTCACGATTTCTCTACCTCCATAGCGATGAGGAAAGAGCGCACATGCTCAAGTTGGTGAGATTTGTCAATGAAAGGGGAGGAAGTGCGGTTATTCCTGCTCTCGATGCTCCTCCTCACACGTTTGATTCGCTAAACGGGGTTTTCGAAAAATTGCTTTCTCACGAAGAGTTTGTGACTCAAAAAATCAATGAATTGGTGCATATCTGCCTGGAAGAAAAGGACTACACCACGCATAACTTCATGCAATGGTACGTTTCCGAGCAAATTGAAGAAGAGGCCTTGGCCCGCACCATCATGGATAAGCTTAGCCTTATCGGTAATGACAAAGGCGGACTCTACTTGTTCGATAGAGACCTCGAATTGCTCGTTCCTCAGGATAATGCCGCGGCACAGTAAGTTCTAGATCAATTGCCTTGTTGCACAATCAAAGGTTGATAATAAGTACATTATGTAACCTTGGCCGTCCTAATGAGTATAAATTTGTACTTGGCGCGGAAATTGCCGTGTGCTGGTAACTATGAGTCTTTTGAGAACCCTGATAACTATTCTAACCATCTGCGTTAGCGCTTCCCTTTTCGGTCAGGGTGGAGAAAGTCCTCGTCTTGAAGATGCCGATCCCAATGCGGCTTTCAAAGCCTCCTTTCTGTTTCTTTTTTCTACCAACGTCGATTGGCCGGATTCCCGTAAATCCGGAGAGTTTAAAATCGGTATTGTGGGTAATACACCTGTTTTCGATGAACTAGTGTACTCCTTTGCTTCGAAACTGGTCGGGTCTCAGGTTCTTACCGTTACTGAAATAAACTCCCTGGATGAAGTAACAGATTTTCATATTGTATTCGTTTCTAGAAGAAGTTCTGATAAACTCAAGGAAGTTGTGCAGCGATGTGCCGGGAAACCAGTCCTCGTTGTCGCTGAAGCTCCTGAAGCGTTGGCAACAGGCGCTGAAATCAATTTTGTCATCATTGACAGTTTGATCCGCTATGAATTGGATCCGGAAAAAGCCGCGAATGCAGGCTTACTTCTTGGTTCGAAGATTATTCAATACGCTGTTAAACCATGAAAGGATATTTATTCGTCATATCATTGCTTGTGACGCTGTTCACAAATCCTTTGCAGGCCCAGGATATCCCGCTTACGCAAAAGGCTGCCGGCTTATGCCAGTCGGGAGACCTCATCGGGGCCCGGGAAGTAATCGATAAAGCAATCACTACCGCCGAACAAGACCATCCGTATTGTTGGTACGTAAAAGGATATATTCACAAGGAGATATACAAACTCATTGAAAAACAGGATATCTACAGTGAGAATAGGGATGAAGCCGTCTCGGCAATTCGAAAATCAATTGAGCTCGATAAGGAAAGCGAATACGCAAACTTCAACAACAAGGCTTTAGAATACCTCTCCAAATCCTACTATAATGATGCTTTGACGCTGATAAAATCATTTGAAACATCTGATGAGGCAGTAATTTTCGCATACTACGACACATTTAAAGAATTGATGGGGCTTGCCGATCCGTTTTTCACTTATGCAACGTTTGACAAAGACTTCAACAGCGCATTGGCAGTAGCATATGAAACTCAATACTACAAAGACAACAACGATAAAACGCTGATCAACAAGGCGATTGCATATTATAACAACGTGTTGACCATAGATCCGCTGGATTATACCGCCAATTTTAATACGGCGATTGACTACTACAATCAAGGAGTGTATAAAGTCAAAAGAATCGACTACAATACCGATATTGTGGAGCTAATGATGATTCAGGATGAATGCGTCAAGTTGTTTAAGCAGTCTCTACCCTATATGCTTAAGGCCTATGATCAAACTCCGGAACGTCGTGAAACACTAATCGCCCTTATGGCAATCTATAGGGCGCTCAACGATTACGACCGTTCTGAATTCTTTGAAGAGACTCTCGAACGACTTATACGGGAAGGTAAGATTCCACCTCATTCTTCCGGTAAGTAGTTCACTTGGGAATACGATTTACCATATCAAGGAAAATTGCTCTTGGATTTGGGCTTTTTATCGCTGCGGTCGTGGCACTCACGCTCATTGTCAACCGAACGTTGAGTAGTGGCCTCGAAACCAATGAAGATATAACGCAGGTCTATGCGCCTTCTCAACGGGCCTTGGAAAAGCTGGATAACCAGATTCTAAGATCTTATCAGCTTATAACTCAATGGATTCATGTCCAGTCCAGAGATGATGAGAAGTTCAAAACAGAACTCCGCCAAATCATGTCGGAATCCCTCCCTAGTCATATCGGCCGAGTAGATTCTCTTTCGGTTAATTGGGGTGAATCAGACCAAAAAATCAAGGATCGCCTGCTTCGGAATATTCAGCACTTATCACTCGCCTATTCACAGGTGATGAAGACGCTGAAAGATTTTGCTTCTTACAGCGACCCTTTTGCCACCATGTCTGCTGAACAGGCCCTTTTGCCGGGTGAAGTGATTGATGCACCGTTTCAGAAGATCAGGGAAGATCTCAATACACTCCTCAACAACCAGGAACTACTGCTCAATGAAGCAACCGAAAGGGAGAATGCCACCTATGAGTACATGTTTACTATTTCATTTTGGCTCATGGGGGCGCTTATTGTCGTGGGTATTATCATCGCTATTTTTGTGATTCGAAGCATTGTTCGTCCGGTTAATGAGCTGAAAAAGAGCTTGCTATACCTGGGTAAAGGCATTTACCCCAATACGAGCTTTAAAGTCGCCAATGATGAGATTGGGGATATGACTTTTGCCGTCAACCGACTCGTTGATGGACTCAAAAAAACACGTGAATTCTCACTGCAGGTGGGTTCAGGGAATTTCAACGCCTCTTACCACCCACTTTCTGATGAGGATGAATTGGGCCATGCGTTGCTGAAAATGCGTGATGAATTGGCCGAAAGCGAACGAGTACTGGAACAAAAGGTTGTTGAACGAACCAATGAGGTCGTCCGACAAAAAGAACAAATCGAGAACCAAAAGGAACGCGTTACTCAGCTGTACAAGGATCTTACGGATAGCATCAACTATGCGAAAAGAATTCAGCAGACTATTTTGCCCACAGAAGAACAGGTTCATGCAATGTTCTCTGAATCATTTATAATGTACCGCCCAAAGGACATTGTTTCGGGTGATTTCTATTGGTTCAAGTCGAGTGGGAAAAAGCTAATGTTCGCAGCCGTCGATTGCACTGGCCATGGAGTTCCCGGCGCTTTTATGAGTTTGGTTGGGCACAACATTCTGAATCACGTAGCTAAAGTATTTACACGTCCTTCGCAGGTTCTGAACAACCTCAATAGAATGGCTCTGGAAATACTCGATAGTGGAGGATCGAGCCAAATTAAGGACGGAATGGATCTGGCATTCTGTACGCTCGATGCGGACACCATGGAGCTGGAATTTTCCGGTGCCCAAAACCCTATATGGATCATCAGAAAAGGTGAATTAATCGAGCAAAAAGGGGACAAACAATCCATTGGGTCTTTCACACATGGTGATTTCCAATTCACCAACCACAACTTCCAACTCCAATCGGGCGATTGCGTTTACATCTTCTCTGATGGATTCGTTGATCAATTCGGGGGTCCACGAAATAAGAAATTCATGCGGAAGCAATTTCGCGAACTGCTGATATCGGCTGCCCCCCTTCACATGGACGAACAGAAGAATATGATCGAACAAGCCTTTGTCCGTTGGAGAGGAGCCCTAGATCAGGTGGATGATATCCTTGTAATAGGAATTCGCGTCTAATTCAGTTTCGAGCCTGTTTTCAGCCACAGTAACAAGACCTCCGGTCAAATGAAGCTGCATCCACAGCTATTTAATCCGAAAACAAATCTTGCCTCTGTCATCATCTCTCACCGAGAGCTTACCTTAAAATGGTTGAAAATGAAATCCTCTACGATTCAAAAACCGAGCGTTCCATTACATAGTTGTCGGTGGGATTGATGCAGAGCACCGGAATCTGAGCTTCGTTGGTAATAATCTGTTGCTCGTAACTTCCACCAATAATATGCATCAGACTGTTCTCGTAGAAGTTCATAATGCAAATGAGATCTGCATTTATCGAAACTGAGTACTTGAGTAGATTCTTGACGAAATTACCGGATTTGCCCTCGGTGATTTCTACCGCAGTGTCAATATCACGCTCTTTCAAAAACTGAGTGGCATACTTCAGGTTCCGGTCCAATTGATTTTTCAAAAACTCATCGGTTTCTCCCGGTGATACCAAGTGAACCTTAGATCCAAAGTATAACGCCATGTCAGATACAAGCTTCAACTTCTGCTTGGTCTCACGATGCAAGTCCAAAGGAACTACAATGTTCTCATATCCCGATTCACGAATACCACGTTCCTGCACGATGATGAATGGAATCATGGACTCCGTTACAATCTTGAGAGCACGGCTCCCGGTAATGAACTGCATACCTTTCATCCCATGCGTACCCATGATGATGAGATTGGCACCTATTTCCGTTGCAACCTTGTCGATATCCTCGAAAATACTTCCAATGCGAACAACAGTCTCAACCTCAATTCCTTTTTCCTTCTTAATCCGTGCTTGAAGGGTTTCCAACTTTAACTTGGCTTCCGAAATATGATGCTTGTTACTGATTACATGCACAACATGCACGTCAGCTTGAATCGTGTGTCCGATTTTAACCGCATGTTCAATGGCCGTGTCACCAACTTTGGTGAAATCTGTAGGAACGAGAATAATATTCTTCATGGTCTAATTTCAATTCGAGGGCAAATGTAGTATTTATCCCTTTTTTCAGACGACTTTTAAGCGCCATTCTCTTTCGAATTCCATCTTGCCTGTGAGCTTGGACTCGTCTCATTCAGAATTTTCCAAATGTTTTCTAATATGTTGGAAATAAATTTATTGCGATTGACAATCGAAGATTAGAATGCGTGTATACAAGCATCCGAGTTGAGCTGGGTGCATTCGACTCCTGGCTTTTTCTTAAGACGGCGCAAAGCAACGTAGGATTTTTCCTACAGATCGTGAGGAAACTGTCTTACACTCTTGTTTCTCCAGCCACCATAATTTGGCGGTGGTTGAATAAACAGTACACCAGGTACTTGTAACCGTTAATTGATAGAACGAAGATTGCACCTTTCGATTAACGAAATGAACTCACAGGGAGGCAATGGCCTCCCTGTGTTTTTTGTTTACTTTCAGCGCTACTATCCCGATCTTTGCCGACGCATCATGAATCGAATCGTAAGCAATCTGTACAAGAAAGCGTTGAGTCTTCACCTTTCGCAAAGGCAAATCACCATGATTCTTGCCGTAGCTGTTGGACTGATTTCCGGCTTGGTGGCAGTTGTGCTGAAAAACGGTGTATACTGGATTCAATGGCTACTCTCTGAAGGAATTCGGGTTGATGGCTACAATTTTCTCTATGTACTCTACCCCCTGTTCGGACTCTTGGTGACTACCTGGATAGTAAGACGCCTGCTAAAACGACATCCCGGCCCTGGAATTCCTACCACGCTTTATGCAATCTCAAAGCGGAAAAGCCGCCTGCGAAAAAGCAATATTTACTCCTCCTTGGTAACGAGTATTTTTACTGTGGGTTTTGGAGGTAGCGCAGGACTTGAGGCACCGGCTGTGCAGACAAGTGCTGCTATTGGCTCTAATTTGGGCGCGTCCTTCAATCTCAACTACAAGACAAAAACGTTGTTGATAGGTTGTGCCGCAGCAGGGTCGCTGGCCTCCATCTTCAAAGCTCCCGTTGCGGCCATCATTTTTGCCGTTGAGGTATTTATGCTCGACCTTACTACAGTTAGCCTGGTTCCTTTGCTACTGGCATCTATCTCCGCATTGCTCACAGCCAACATGTTCCTGGGCACAGATGACCTGCTTCGCTTTCAGCTAAGAAGCAAATTTGAACTGAGTAGTCTGCCTTACTTTGTGTTGTTGGGAGTTTTTACAGGGATTTGCTCCCTATATTTTTCCAAGTTATACATGGGAATCACCCGAACCATGGAACGAGTGAAGAAGTCCTATCTTAAAGTAGTGATTGGCGGACTTATCCTCGGATTGATCATTTTCGCTTTTCCCCCTCTTTACGGTGAGGGATATGAAACCATCAATTATCTCCTAAATGATGACCTGGCCGATGTTGCCAAAACGAGCTTCTTCTACGATTATCGGGGAAGTGTAACCATGATGCTCGTATTTATGCTCGGACTGGTAATACTTAAAGTTGTTGCTACTGGTTTGACACTTGGTTCCGGCGGTGTTGGTGGAATCTTCGCACCTTCTTTGTTTATGGGTAGTACGCTGGGCTTCTTGTTTGCCAGAATTTTCAAGTATTTTAAAATTGAGGATTTGGATGCATCTCAATTCACCCTGGTTGGAATGGCGGGACTAATTTCAGGTGTACTACATGCCCCCCTCACTGCGATATTCATGATCGCAGAAATAACCGGTGGCTACGAGCTGTTCCTGCCACTTATGTTGACTTCTGCAATTGCCTACTCCACAAGCAAGGCCTTGGCTCCTCATACGATCTATACCCAGGAGCTCGCACAACGTGGCGAGTTGATCACACACGATAAAGACAAGGCAGTTCTCACGCTGATGAACCTGAAAGACGAAATAGAAACCGGTTTTGTCATTTTAAGGGATGATTTCACCTTGCGACAAATCGTTGTTGCAGTTCAGCAGAGCACAAGGAATATCTTTCCGGTTTTGGATATGCGAGGTAGGCTGGTGGGTATTGTGACGCTAGATGATATCCGTCAAGTAATGTTCGATCAGACCCAGTATGATGAATTGGGAGCCGTCGATTTTATGTCGGCACCTTTGGAAATAATTTTCACTTCCGACAATATGGAAGTCGTTATGAACAAGTTTGAAGAGTCGCAAGCCTGGAATCTCCCTGTGATTCAGGAAGATGTTTACGTAGGATTCGTGTCGAAATCGCGACTCTTTAATGCGTATCGCACCCTATTAAGGGAGGCATCACACACAGAATAAAAAAGAGGCTGCTTCTCATTGGAAACAGCCTCTTGAATATGGTTAAGATCTATCCTATTATTGGATACATCCCTGATCTATCTGTGAAATAGGATCCGCGTTAGGGAAACAGTTGCCACTTGGCAAATCTGTTGGCACATAGCGCAAGAGATTGTCATCATACAGTGCATTTTCAATGAAGTTGACCAAATCATCAATTTCAGAATCAGTCAATCCTAGTGGATGGAACTGGTCGGCCAACTGACTTCCCGGTACGTTAGCATTCTCAGCAGTTGCATTGTTCTTGTACTCAATAACCTCACGCACAGAAGTAAACGTTCCACCATGTCCGTAGAATGGCGAATCTTTCAAGTTGTACAGTTGAGGGGTCTTAAACTTGTAGTCATCTGCAGGATCTTGAGTAAAACTTCCGCGTCCCTTGTTGGCGACATTTTCAGAGCCTGCACCGCCATAGGTACCGGGTCCCTCCATATCATTCATACCCAACGCATAAAATGTCATGGTATTCAAGGCCGGACCAGTATGACAGCTGCTGCATTCAGCTTTTCCGAAGAACAATGCCGCACCACGCTTTTCACTGTTGGTCATAGCGCCGGCGTCTCCTTGAAGCCATAATTGGAATGGGGCTTCATTAGAAAGAAGTGTACGCTCATAGGCAGCAATCGCCATTCCGGCAGTGCGTGCTGTATAGCGTGTTTCTTGTGGCCATCCGGGGAAGGATACATCAAATAAGTCCTCATACAAAGAGAAGTCTTGACAAACTTCTTCATTCATATTCATTCGGTGAACGGTCAAACCTGCAACGGCCTGAGTTTCCAAACCTTCAAGTCCGAATTGATTGTTCCAAACAGGAGTTGCCGGATCCCAAAGAGCTTCAGTACCCTGGTTTGGGCCGGTAGCTCCGAACTGTCCATTCCACAACATGACCTTTTGGTATGCTTGATTCATGGCGCTGGGTGTACGCAAAGGCTGTACATCAATGCTGTCCAGCGGATACATAGGGTTGGGAATACGACCTTCTCCGGCTATCCCAAATCCTAAACCACCTTCACCGATGCCTTGTTGCATGTTTGCTTGAAATCCCGCCCATGCATGGTGACAGCTTGAGCAAGAGTAAGTCTGAAGACCTTCATCTTCCAGTTTTGGAGATCGGGCAAGACCGGTTTCATGAAACAATAGTTTACCCAATTGAACCTTAGCATTGCTCAAAGGATTCAATGGGTCTTGAGGAATACCCGCCAGGTCATTGCTGGCCGGCATCATGAAAAATTCCAAACCTTCACCATTCGATGCATCCATCAAGGCGTCGGTCAGTACTTTATCATAATCAGTGGGAGTGGAAATTACTTCTGCCTCTTCTGGGTCCTTGCGACATGAAGACAGAGAAACGATACCAACAAGGAGAAACAGTGTTCCCCAGGTCATTCTTTTATTCATGATAAAACGGTTAAGTTGTGTTGTTTAGTTGCACAAATATACGAAGATCACGTCAAATGTTACACTTCCGTGACATTTCTTAACCTTCCAAAAACGCATTTACCATACTGTAAAACTGCTCAGGAGCTTCTGCATGCAGCCAGTGGCCTGCGTTTGCGATCGTTTCCAAAGTAGAGTTCGGAAATATTTTATCGATAAAAAATTTATCTTCATCGAGGATATATCCCGATTGATCCCCTCTGATGAACATCGTTTCGGCTTCAACAACTCCATCCGGAACAGCCTCCAAAATCGAAGGCATAGAACGCGTAATCACCGGAACATTCATTCGCCATTTGAGCAATCCTTTTTCCTTCCAATACAGGTTCTTCATCAAGAACTGTCTTACGGATTCCTCCTGAATGTATTCTTCGAGAATCGTTCCAGCCTGCTTGCGCGACGTAATGATTTGACCGTCGATTTTGTTCAGTGCTTCTAGTATACGGTCATGATGGGGAGGATAGCTTTTTACCCCCATGTCGGCCACAACCAGCTTCTCCACGCGATCCGGCCAACGTTGTGCATGGCGCATAATAACCTTGCCTCCCATAGAGTGTCCTATGAAGTGGGCATACATGATTTGTTCGTCATTCATGAAGGCATGAACATCCTCTGCCATGACGTCATAGTTAAACACCTCATCGTGTGGGCTGTGGCCATGGTTGCGCATGTCCAGAAGATATACCGTGTAGTGCTCAGCAAATTGCTTCGCAAGCGAAATCCAGTTGTCCCCCGAGCCAAATAGCCCATGAATGATAATGAGGGGCTCGCCTTCACCTGACTTGTAGAAGTGGAGCTTCATGAATTCAAAGCCCTTTTATACAATTGAACCGTGTTTTCCATTCCCAGATACAAAGCATCACTGACAAGGGCATGCCCGATGGAGACTTCATCCAAAGGTTGCACCTTCTGCGCAAAAAAGGCCAAATTGTTCAAGTTGAGGTCATGCCCGGCATTTACCCCCAAACCACATTTGGCGGCTGCCTGAGCTGCTTGAACATAGTGGGCAACTGCATTTTCTGCATTGGCCAAATAGCCTGAAGCATAATCTTCGGTATAGAGCTCAATTCGGTCTGCACCCGCTTTTGCTGCCAGCTCTATTTGACGAATGTCGCACTCCATAAATAATGAAGTACGGATGTTGCGAGCTTTGAATTCGGCCAAACGCTCTGCTAAAAAAGAGAAGTTCGCTTCCACATCCCATCCGGCATTTGAAGTAAGCACATCGGGAGCATCAGGTACAAGAGTCACTTGCTCGGGACGTACCTCTAAAACGAGCTCTACAAATGAGTCTGTTGGGTTACCTTCAATGTTGTACTCGGTATGAACCAAACTTCTCAACTGTCGGGCATCATTGTAGGTGATGTGACGTTCATCGGGACGTGGATGTACCGTAATTCCATCTGCCCCGAAAGCCTGAATACGTTCCGCGGCAAGCAGAACATCGGGTATATTCCCTCCTCGGGCATTACGAAGAGTAGCAATTTTGTTGATATTGACGCTGAGCTTGGTCATGGCGACTTTTCATTACAGGATTAAAAGAATTCAGCCTACACGGTGCAAAACTATTTGTTCCATCTTGGAATTGCGTTATCGAATTTCGATTTATTTTGCCCGCATCCGGGGTAATTGGCCCGGCAAATTGTATACCTGGTGAATGATTGTTAAAGACTACATATCTCATGATTGCCCCGAATTGACCCGGATGGATAACCCGGAAAATGCGTTAAACCTGATGGACGAGTACCAGGTGAGTCATTTACCGGTTGTTGAACAGGGTAAATATTTGGGCTTGGTTTCGGAAGATGAACTCGAAGTACGAGATACGCCAAATTCAGGACTTGTCAATACAGACCGAGACCTGATTCAAGCGAAGATCGGCCCTGATCAACACATTTTTGACGCACTTCGTATGGTGACTGAAAGCCATATCACCGTAGTTCCTGTTGTTGGGGCAGATAACAACTATTTGGGTTGCATTACCCGAACGGCAATTCTGGAGTGTCTTTCTCAAACCCAAAGCGTGGCTGATCCCGGAGGAATTATCGTTTTGGAAACCCAAAGCAATGATTATTCGCTTCAAGAAATTGCCGGAATAGTGGAGGGAAATGATGCCAAGATTCTAAGTGTTAGTTTGGCGAATGCCTCCGAATCATCATTGTTGGAAATCACGCTCAAAGTAAACAAGACTGACCTAAACGGCATAATTCAAACTTTTAACCGCTACGATTATACCATCAAAGCCTACTATCAAGAGCCTCGCTTCGAAAATGATCTTCGTGATCGTTATGAAGAGTTCATGAAGTACCTGAATATGTAGCGTCGTCCCGAATTCCCTACTGATGTCTGTCCATTTAATATCTTCGCTGTAAACTTGTCACCAATGAGAATAGGAGTTTATGGTAGAGAGTTCGATGCAAAATTTGCCCGACCGGTAAAACAATTGCTGGATGCTCTTCATAAAGAGGACTTTAGCCTGGTCATACATTCCGACTTCTGTTCGTACCTCAAGGATCAATTTGATTGTGCCTTTCATGCTTCAACCCTCAACACTGCTGAAGATGTTAAAGACTTGGATTTTTTGATCAGTATTGGTGGGGATGGAACCATTCTGGATACCATAGCCATTGTAAGAGACTCCAATATACCTGTGTTAGGTATCAATACGGGCCGGTTGGGTTTCTTGTCCAACGTTGCGGTAGAGGATATTCAAAACACGGTAAAGTGTCTGAAAGAACGAGATTTCCACCTCGATAGCCGCAGTCTTATTAAAGTCGATGGCTTGGAGGGAATCACCGATTTTCCCTACGCACTCAATGAAGTCACTATTCATAAAAAGGATACATCGAATATGATAACGGTGCGGGCTTGGGTCGACGACGTGTTCATGAATAGTTATTGGGCTGATGGGCTGATCGTGTCCACGCCAACGGGTTCCACAGCATATAACTTGAGTTGTGGAGGGCCTATTGTGATGCCTGGTTCTGAAAACGTCGTACTCACTCCAATTGCTCCACACAATCTTAATGTCCGACCGGTTGTAATTCCATCGAGTTGTCAAGTTCGTCTTGAGGCCCAAACCCGGGATCAGGATATTCTACTCACTTTGGACTCGCGATCTTTTTCGATTGAGAATGGGGCCTCGGTGAAGTTGTCACGCTCAAGCTTCAAGGTTGACCTGATCTCTCTGCCGGGTCAGGAATTCTTTGGAACCATCCGAAGCAAGATGATGTGGGGAATAGACAAGCGGAACTAAAACACAATCAGATTAATTGGTAATTTCGCAGCGTGATACAAGGTCCGATTGTGGATTTTGAAACTCACAGACAATAATTCCGTAATTAGCTCATTATGTTGGTGATGAACCATCGAATTTTAATTGTAGTCTGTCTGTTTTCCATCCCTTTGATGATGGCTGGACAGAAGAAGTTCGACCGCAGCCAGGAGATGGGACTGATGGGCGGAACGGCCTATTACATTGGTGATATCAATCCGCGCAAGCACTTCGGAGGGAATCTGAAGCTCGCCGGTGGATTGTTCTATCGTCATAATCCTTCTCGTCGTATCTCAATCAAAGGTTCATTTCTGTACGGACGAATTGAAGCTTCAGATGCACAGAGTAAAGATCCATGGCAGCAAAACCGAAACCTCTCCTTCCGAAATGATGTCTTTGAAGGTTCCCTTACGGTTGAGATCAATTATTTTGATTACCAGATAGGAACCAAAGAGTTCATTTCTCCTTATCTCTTTGCCGGCTTGGGTTATTACAGCATGAAGCCTCAAGCATCATTCCGCGGTGTGTACTATGAGCTTCAGCCTTTGGGAACCGAAGGCCAGGGTACCTCAGAAGGAGGAGCAAAATATAAGACTACCGGTCTATCGGCGCCATTCGGTGTGGGTATTAAGCTAAACGTCTACAGCATTATTGCTATCAACCTTGAATGGGGAATGCGAAAGACATGGACCGATTATTTCGATGATGTAAGCGGAACCTATGTAGACCCTGCTTTATTGGCCGATGAGAATGGATACTTGTCCGCGGTTTTATCAGATCAAAGTCTTGAACCTGAGCTACCAACAGGCAACAATGCCGGATTGCAACGAGGTGATCCCGGTAGAAAAGACTGGTATTCATTTGCCACAATTGGCATAGCTTTCCGTTTGGGTAAATCACCCACAAATTGCTGGAATAATATCGACTTCAGCCGATAGGGGATAAATCCCTGTTTTCTAATACCGTTCAACGGTCTATATTTGCAGCCCGAAGTGCAATAATTGTTAATTTGCCCGGTTTAAAGACTTGGTTCGCGCCTTGTGCGTTGACTTGTATGCTTGACCATGGACTGGCTGGAAAAAATCGATAAAAATAACGTCCCTCAACATGTAGCCATTATTATGGATGGCAACGGTCGTTGGGCTCGAAAACAGGGCGAAGAGCGCATTTTCGGGCACTTCAATGGAGTGGAGGCAGTGCGTGCCTCGCTGAAGGCCGCCAGGAACATAGGTGTAAAGTTTTTGACCCTTTATGCGTTCTCTACAGAAAACTGGAATCGCCCCACTCAAGAAGTGAATGCATTAATGGATCTTCTGGTTAAAACAATTGTCAAAGAATTGGAGGAATTGGACAACAATGGGGTCCGACTACGTGCTATTGGTGATATGTCCAAATTACCTGAGGATTGCCATTCCGAACTTCAGCATGCAATGGCGCAAACTGCGCTTAATACAGAGGTGGAGTTGATTCTTGCGTTGAGTTACAGCTCAAGATGGGAAATTGAGGAAGCCATTCGGCAAATGATAACAGAAGGCGTCGCAGCCAATGACGTGAATTCAGATACGGTAAGCCGGTACTTGCAGACGGCAGATTTTCCGGATCCTGAATTAATGATACGAACCAGCGGAGAACAACGCATCAGCAATTTCCTGTTGTGGCAATTGGCGTACTCCGAATTGTATTTTACTGATGTACTCTGGCCCGATTTTAACGAGGCCGAGTTTTACAAAGCCATATGCGATTATCAGAGCAGAGAACGACGTTTTGGCAAAACCAGCGAACAGATAATCGTGTAACTAACATTCTATGAAAAGACTTCTTCCGCTACTTATCATGCTTTTGGTGTGCGCTTCAGGCACTATTTGGTCGCAGCCAACCAAATTGGGTAGCTCGTTCGATTATCTCGTTCCAAGGGAATATACAATTGCCGGAATTTCAGTTACCGGAGCAAAATTTACAGATGTTCAGGCCATCAAGTTACTTTCTGGATTGCAGGTCGGAGACGAAATCACAGTCCCAGGAGAAGATATTTCCGATGCGATAAAGAAACTTTGGAAACAAAAGCTGTTTGCCGATGTAGGTATATATGCGGCCGAGATTAGGGGAAATGAAATCTATCTGATCATACATGTTCAGGAAATGCCCCGGATGTCGAGATTTTCGTTCAATGGAATTCGAAAAACCGAAGCGGATAATATTCGCGATGAAATCCATTTGATTAGTGGGGTCATCGTGAACGAGAATGTGAAGAATATGGCAGTCAATGGAATTGAAAAGTATTTCATTGAAAAGGGTTTTTGGAACGTCAAAGTTGAGGTGAAGGAAATTCCTGATGAAGGAGCGGAGAACTCCGTGTGGTTGGCGTTCGATATAGAGAAGGGAAAGCGTGTTAGAATTAAGCATCTGGACTTCGTGGGTGCTGATGAAGTGGCGGTATGGAAACTTCGTCGGGCAATGAAGAATACCAAGCGCAAGAGAATTTGGGGCATATTCAAAAGTTCAAAGTATATCGAGAAGGAGTTTGAATCCGATAAACTGGCAATCATTTCCAAGTACAACGAATTGGGATATCGAAACGCTCGAATACTAGCGGATACGATTACGCGCGTGGATCGGAAGAATATTGACCTTCGGATTTACCTGGAAGAGGGGAACCAATTCTACTTCCGAAATATCGATTTTGTTGGAAACACCAAGTATTCTTCAGAACGTTTGGATAGTATATTGAACATCCAAAGTGGAGATATCTATGACCTTACCTTGCTTGAGGCGCGCCTGTATATGAATCCGAATGGATTGGATATTACCAGTCTTTATCAGGATGACGGTTATTTGAATTTTCAAGCCTATCCTATTGAGACATTGGTAGAGAATGATTCCATCGATATCGAAATCAGGATGTCCGAAGGCAAGAAATTCCGAATTGGTAAGGTGACTGTTGTTGGTAATACGAAAACCAATGATCACGTTATTCGTCGGGAAATCCGAACAAAACCGGGAGATCTGTTCCGTCGTAACGATGTAATCCGAACGCAACGTGAGTTGTCCCAATTGGGATACTTCGATCCTCAGAAATTCCAGATTAACCCCACTCAAAATGTGGAGAAGGGGACCGTTGATATCGAGTATGTCGTTGAAGAAAAGCCGAGTGATCAAGTAGAGCTTTCCGGTGGATGGGGAGCTGGACGTGTAGTAGGGTCTCTTGGAGTTAGCTTCAACAACTTTTCTTTGAGAAATATCCTGAATCGGGAAGCCTGGACCCCACTACCGGCGGGCGACGGTCAGCGTCTGAGTCTGCGTGCACAATCAAACGGACTGTACTTCCAATCCTACAGCGCTTCGTTCACAGAGCCTTGGCTGGGAGGAAAAAAGCCTAACTCTCTGAGCATCGCCGTATGGCATTCGATTCAAAGCAATGGTGAACGTCGTAAGGTGAATGGTGAACTCAATCCCGATCGCCGCTCGTTGAATATTACAGGTGCTTCGGTGGGCCTAGGGAAGAGACTTGCTGTTCCTGACGACTGGTTCCAAATTTATGCAGGGTTATCTTACCAGCATTTCAACCTGAACCGATTTGGTTCGTTCTTCAGCTTTGATGATGGATTTTCAAATAACCTGGCATTAACGCTCACATTGTCGCGTAACTCGATCAGTGAGCCGATCTATCCATCTTGGGGCTCAGATATCAGTTTGACCGGGAAGTTTACACCACCGTATACCGCAATTGGAAAGATGTTTGGAAATGATCCGGACTACACCAGTATGACCGATCAGCAGCGGTTTGATTGGGTTGAGTATTACAAGGTGAAGTTCACTGCGAAGTGGTATACCACCCTTTTCAGCCATAAAGTAGGCGACGATGGCAATCAACACAACCTGGTTCTTGCCACAAGTGCGGGTTTTGGATTCCTTGGTGCTTATGATACACAACTGGGACTTTCACCCTTCGAACGTTTCTATTTAGGAGGGGTCTACCTTTCAGGGTATGTCCTTGACGGAAGGGAAATTGTAAACCTCAGGGGGTATGATGAACTTTCACTTACCTACCCGTCCCGGGCAGTGGGCTCTCCGCTGATCTCTAAATATTCGGCTGAGTTGCGCTATCCACTTTCAACGAATCCAAATGCCTATATCTATATGCTGGGATTCCTTGAAGCGGGAAAAACCTGGTCGAAGTTTACCGATTACAATCCGCTCAATGTATATAGATCGGGTGGTGTAGGATTGAGAATATTCCTTCCCATGTTCGGTCTGCTTGGATTGGACTATGGATGGCGTTTTGACGATGTTCCCGAGAACCCTGCAATGGAGCGTGGACAATTCCATTTCAGCATCGGTATGAACATTGGGGAACTGTAGAAAACTTAGCTTAAATTCGCACTTCGCCTGTTTGGAACAGTAATTGTAAATCATGCGACGAAACAGTCAAACAGGTAGCGTAGCAATAAAACAACGATGAATATGAAACAAGCAATTCTGGCTGCTGCTCTACTCTTTTCAGGCCTATTTGTTCAAGCTCAAAAATTTGGGTACGTCGACACAGACTATATTCTGATGCACGTTCCTGAATATGCCCAGGCTCAGGCGGAACTCAACAAGTTCTCGTCAGATTGGCAAGCGGAAATCGAAGCGAAATATGATGCTGTGCAGAGGCTTCAGGAGGCTTTTGATGCTGAAAAAGTCCTGCTCACTGAAGAAATGAAGAAGAAGAGAGAAGAAGAAATCAAACAGATGCGTCAACAAGCTATGGAAATGCAAAAGCAGAAGTTTGGTGTTGGTGGCGAACTCTTCAACAAGCGCGAAGAATTGATCAAACCTATACAAGACCAAATCTTTGAAGCCATCAAAGAAGTAGCTTCCAACAAAGGTTTGATGGTCATTTTTGACAAGGCAAAGCAAAGCAATATCCTCTATAGTAACCCCAAGCATGATGTAAGCGATGCAGTGATCAAGAAAATGGGACTGACGCCGGGCGAAACTATTGAAGTAGAAGACAATAAGGATGATAAATCCGGTTCGAACTCAAAAACTAACACAGGCTCTAACAATTCAGGCCGATCTGGTGGAAGTGACACGAAAGGTGGATCAACCCCAACACCAAGAAAATAAATACCAGCTTAATTGCTCTATTAAAATGAATCTCATGAAAAAAGTATTGATAATCGCTTTGGTTTGCATTGGCGCAGTATTTCAAGCCAATGCACAGAAATTAGGACATATTGATTCACAGGAGTTGTTGTTGGCCATGCCTGAGCGCGCGGCCATTGAAACGGAGCTGCAGAACTATGCATCCGCTCTTGAAGAACACCTCAATGGATTGAAGAAGCAGTATGAAGCCAAAGTTGCTGAAATTCAGAGTAACCCAAATCTACCGGAAGCCATTTACAATGATAAATTGAAGGAGCTTCAAAACCTAGAGATCAGCATGCAAGAGTTTCAGGTAACAGCCAATCAGGACCTTCAGAAAAAGGAAACCGAGTTGCTTAAGCCCATGATTGATAAAGCACAGGAAGCTATCAATGCCGTTGCTGAAGAACAGGGATTTACCTACATCATCGATTCGTCGACAGGTGTTACCCTCTACAATGGTGGCGAAGATATTATGGCCTCCGTAAAAGCGAAATTGGGCATCCAATAATCGAAATCCGATTCAGATTCAAAATATTTGTTCAACTTTAAATCCGGCATTGATTGCCGGATTTTTCTTTTATGCCCAAGAATTCACCTATAGGAATATTTGACTCCGGAATTGGAGGACTTACAGTTGCCAAGGCTATTCACGACTTGTTGCCAAACGAGTCGCTGGTGTATTTTGGGGACACAGCCCATTTGCCGTATGGCGATAAAAGTGCCGCAAGCGTCAGAAAATTCTCTCTCAGAATTGCACGTTTCCTCTTGGAGAATGATTGCAAGATGATTGTCATTGCTTGCAATACGGCTAGCGCTCGAGGTGCTCGGGCAGTCGCCAAATGGGTGGGTAAAGAAGTGCCGGTGATCAACGTGATAGATCCAATAGCACAGCACGTTGCACAGCATTTTCACGGACAAAAGATTGGCGTAATCGCAACGAAAGGAACAGTGAATTCCCGGGTTTATCCGCGACGTATCCATGCAATTACCCGCGACGTAGAAGTGAGTACCCGAGCTACTCCGCTGCTTGCTCCTATGATTGAAGAAGGATTCTTCAACAACAATATTTCAAAGGCTGTAATACATTCTTACCTCGATAACCCCAGTCTTATGGATATCAAAGGTTTGATATTGGGTTGTACCCATTACCCGTTGATCAAAAGGGAAGTATCTGCATTCTACAAGGGATCGGTCGATGTAATGGATTCATCTTTGTTCGTTGCCGGTGAAGTGGTAAGAACACTGGATGAAAAAGGCTTACGTTGTCAATCTGACTGCGAGGGCAAGCTATCGTTTTATGTCTCCGATTTCACCGATTCGTTTCGCCAAAGTGCAGGATTGTTCTTCGGAGAGCGAATTGACCTGCAAGAAGCGCGAATCTGGGATTAATCACCTGTACCATTCGGCGTATTTAACATAGTTATCTGCCGTACGCTGAATAAGCTCACGCATTTTGGCAGCATCTGATGACTTAACTTGTTTTGCAGGCACCCCGGCCCAAACCGTTCCAGCCGGAACACGCGTACCTTCAAGAACCACCGCACCTGCTGCCACAACAGCTCCGCTTTCCACAATGACATTATCCATGATGATGGCTCCCATGCCAATCAAAACCTCGTCTTCCAGAACACAACCATGCACAATAGCCCGATGACCTATTGAAACTTTGTTGCCTATGGTTGTTCCACACTTTTGATAGGTGCAGTGGATCATAGCATGATCTTGAATATTGACCTCGTTTCCAATCCGAATGTAATTCACATCGCCTCGAATCACAGCATGGTACCACAAGGTGCATCGTTCGCCCATATCCACATCTCCTATTACAACTGAATTCTCAGCCAACCAACTATCCAGACCTATTTTAGGGAGCTTTCCCAGCAATTCTTTAATCAATGCCATGCGTGCAATTTTCCCGCTAAACTAATCCAAATCAACGCCAATTTCACACGATACTGTGTTGATACTTTAATCGGAGCGCCAGGCACTTAGCCAGTCATATTGGTAATTTCATCCCACTAGAAACACCCTTATGAAGTCAGTTCTAAGCGCCTTTTTACTATGCCTTGGTTTGATCGGATTCGCCCAGGCCCCTCCCCAGGGAATAAGTTATCAGGCCGTAGCAAGAGATCTCAACGGACAAATTCTCAATGATGCATTACTTGTTGCCCGGATGAATATTCTGGCCAACGGAGAGAATGGGACCTTAATGTGGCAGGAAACACACTCCGTTACTACAGACGCATACGGCCTATTCTCTCTGATAATTGGACAAGGAGAATCTACCGGTTTCGGCAACTCGCCCTCTTTTGATTTAATCAACTGGGGCGCGGCTGCATACTGGCTTAATGTGGAAATCGATCCGGGTGACGGAATTTTTGAACTTATGGGATCCAGTCAGTTTCTCAGCGTTCCTTATGCCTTTTATGCTGAGTCATCAGGCTCTTCAACAGACGATGATCCTGATCCTCAGAATGAATTGATTACCAACATGTATCTCGATAGTGATTCGCTGATTATTCAGGAAGGCGGTAACACGCACATTGTGGATTTGGGAGACGCTATCGGAGATAACATACTCACAGACGAATGCATCAGCATTGCACAACTACAAGGCACCGACCTCAATATTGTGGAATGTGGACAGGCCTACGTCATTCCCCTTGAATCATTGGTTGATGATGGAGATTGGATTCAGACTGAATCTGCCGTATACAATGATGCGCTACCCATTGGTGTAGGGACTGATACTCCAACAAGCACACTGGATGTCAAGGGCTCTTTAGCGGTTCAGGTTACCACTGTGGATGGTCCCGTGAATGTGAATTTGGACGATAACACCCACGTGGTTATTGCCAATACTACATTCGGCGATGTTACGCTTAACCTACCTAGTGCCACCACCTGTCCGGGTAGGCTTTACCGCTTCAAGATCTTTGCAAGTGCAGGAAACAATGATTTCCAACTTATCACTCAAGGTTCTGAAACAGTAGATGGATTAGATGACCCTACCATTTTCGGAGCGGATAATCTGGTGTTTTCAATAGTTTCGGATGGGGTGAACTGGTGGGTAATTCATGGAAATATCGCTCCTTGATGATTCGGGCTCTTACTATATTTTTCATGGTCATTTCCGGCTCATTGATCAGTCAGATTCAACTGGAACGACAGGTGATCTCACCCATCGGACAAGCGGGTACAGGTTCGATTTACTTGTCGGGTACAGCCGGACAGGTGGAATACACTAGTGCCGTTTCCGGTAATCTTGTACTTACTCAGGGATTTGAGCAGCCCTTGAATGATTGGTTGGTGCCAGCCTTGCAAATACAGCTGCCTGAGTGCCTCGGTATCTCGAATGCCACGTTGGTCATAGATATTGAACAATGCCCGTTGGCTCAGGTAATGGTCAGTGAGGAGCTGATGCTGGATACTGAATTTGAGCTGGTTGAGGGGACGTATCCAATCCTGATTGTCGGAGATGGGTGCTTTTTATCGGATACTATTGTTGTTGACTATGAAGGGCTTCCGGTTTGCGATATTGTATTCTACTCCTCATTTACGCCAAATAATGACCAGATCAATGATTCCTGGATCATTGACTATGTGGACCAGGACTTAACAAGAGAGAATTTAGTGCGGATCTATTCGCGTTGGGGAGACTTGGTTTGGGAAGGTGAGAACTACGATAATGTCGAGGTAGTATTCACCGGTATATCAAATAATGGGGTGATTTTACCTTCGGGCACCTACTACTTCACATTCGAGACGTCAAATGATTTTAACCATCACGGGTTCATCGAACTTTCAAAATGAAAGCATCAGCAAAACGATATAGAAGCCGGCGCTGCTCTTTTCTACATGGATGGATAAGAGTCAGCGTCGGTTTTCTGGTTTGTTTTTACTTAAGCCATACGGCAAATGGTCAGCAAGATTGGTTGATGACGTTGAATCAGTTCAATTTGTATGGTATGAACGATGGGTTTGCCGGGGCGTCAGAAGGATTGAATGCTACGGTTCGATTGAGAGAACAATGGATTGGATTTGAAGGCAGACCTAGCACGCAATATCTAAGCGTACACAGTCCGCTATGGAAGCAAACAGGCATCGGTGGATTGGTGTATTATGATCGACTGGGTGCGCGCTCTAGGACGGCTGCTAAGTTGTCTCTTTCTGGAGAAGTTGCTACGGCATTCGCCAAATTGAGATTTGGCCTTGGTGCCAAATATTTTTATCAATCTTACAATTCAGCCAAGCTCACTTCGCGTGAAGCTGAACCCGAGCCCGTATCTTCACCGGTCAACGGTGGAGGAGTGGCGCTGTCGGCCGGTCTTATGCTGGTGGCCAACAATTGGTATTTGGGTATTCAGGGTGAAAATCTAAACAGTCCTCATCTCGGCGGTAGTGTGGGTGGATATAAGCAGTTGGCGGAGATTCGTGCTATTGGTGCTTATATATTTTCGGTTGCAGACGAGGTGGCGATAAAGCCAAATGTCGCTGCCCGCATCGTTCCGAAAGGAACAAAACACGTTGATGTAGGTGTGTCGGCATTGGTCTATAACAGACTTTGGATAGGTGGCGGATATCGATCTACTTCAACCGCATTCGCTATTGTTCAGTTTCGGTTTAATGAATCGTTTCAAATTGGCTATGCCTATGACTATACATTGTCACCACTTGCAACCTATGAAAGTGGAAGTCATGAAGTATTTCTTTCATTGTTAGTTCGAAAGAAAAAGAAGTTGGACACTTCAATACGCTATTTCGAATGAAGTTGAGTAGAGTAACATGGGCAGTCTTTGTGTTGCTTTCGGGTATGGTCCGTGGACAGGAGCTGAGTATTCAGAAGGTTGCAGGATTGGAAACTGACCGAAACATCATGATTACGGGAATTTTCGGGGATAAGGTTATAGCATCAAGGC
Organism: Flavobacteriales bacterium; assembly: GCA_020437755.1. Classification (GTDB taxonomy): domain Bacteria; phylum Bacteroidota; class Bacteroidia; order Flavobacteriales_D; family Sanyastnellaceae; genus JADFAK01. The sequence goes on along the minus strand of JAGQVX010000019.1, from coordinate 11,342 downwards.
AGTGGGAATTGCATAAGTTCACGGATAGAGGAAGGGAATCGGAGCAGACCTATCATTTGGCTTTTGCCCAAAAAACTGACTCATACGCGGAGCTCAGCCTTCTTGAGGATTTCACTTTTAACAGCGCTTCTTATGATGATGGCAGTGCTAATTATTGTGAATTAGATTCGACACTATATTTTTCCTCAGCGAGGTCAGGAAACGGGGAGATTGAATTGTATTCCAGCAAGTGGAACGGCTATGAATGGAAGACTCCGATTCGAATGGAGCAAAATATGGAAGGTCATAGCTCAGCTCATCCATGGATAACACAGGATGGTTCTATGCTGATTTTTTCAAGTGACCGACCGGGAGGTATGGGTAAAATGGATTTGTGGTTTTGCAACCGCATTCAAGGAGGATGGAGTAAAGCCGTGTGGATGGGTGGAGAAGTGAATTCTACTGAAAATGAGCTATTTCCAACGTCGTTCAATCAGGATATTTATTTCAGCAGCAATAGGATGGGAACTGAGGGTCTTGACATCTTCGTGGCCCGAAAATCTGATCAATGGAAGTTGGCTACAAGAATGGAGGCACCAGTAAATAGTAGTGCTGATGACCTCCTACTCCTTCACCTAAATAAGGAAACGGTTTTCCTTACCAGTTCCCGTGGCGGGAAGGATGAAGTGTACCTTCTGAGGACTGAACAGGAGGTGATTGAAGGATACACAGTTTGGATGGAGTGTCTAGGCACTCCTGTTATTGGTGCCGATATAGCTTTCCTGAATGAATTGCAGGAGGAAGTTCTGCGAGATTCAACGAATATCGACGGGATGTTAGAACTGGTTGGAGTCGCGTTTTCTCAGAATTATACCGTGAAAATTCAGGGTGTTCCGGAAAAAGTGGTATCCCGAAGTGTCATTTACGTGAGGAATAGCGAGGGAAAGATTGTTAAGGAGTTTCGACCGGGTAAGAACGGTCTGTTTTACTTTGAATTGCTCATGGGAGATCGCCCCGGCGGTCCTGAATTACTTGAGAATCCGGATGAAAGTATTTTAAGCTTGGATGTGCAAGGTCAATTATTCAACAAGACCAAAGGAGACATAGGTGAAGGTGAAGTAGTATACGTAACGGATAGTGTGGGAAATTTACTGGCAATGACTTACACGAGTAGAGAGGGGATGTTTCGATTTGAAGAGTTGCGTCCTTTGAAGGATTATCATTTCAAATCTACGGCAGAAGCTACACGTATGGTCATTTTTGACGGGGATACGGAGATCGAAGTAGGCCATATGGAAGGTGGATTTACGTACGAAAAGCTTTCAGAGGAAGAAGCAATTCGCTTGTTGGATGAGTTCCGAAATCCCATATTCATTGGTAAGGATGAAGTGTTCATAATCAGAAATATATACTACGAGTTCGATAGTGTCCGAATCAATCAGGTAGCTCAAAGTCAATTGAAACATTTGGCAGCTATTCTGAGGAACAATCCGGAAATTGGAATTGAGCTGTCGAGTCACACTGATTCGCGGGGAGAGGTTGGGTACAATATGGAACTTTCTCAAAAGAGAGCATCAGGAGCAGCTGATTTCCTGGTAAAAGAGGGAATATCCAGGCCGCGGATAATAGCTCGTGGCTACGGTGAATCACAGCTGCTCAACGCATGTGACGACAGTATGGAGTGCGAGGAAGAGTTGCACGCCCTGAATCGCCGCACAGAGATTCGAATCCTTTATAACGATTAGTGGCGTGATCTTTGCCGCAAGAGGGGCAATCTATCGTTACAAAACTGTAATTTTGTGCCATGTTTGTTCATGTAATGAAAAGCAAGATCCATCGGGTTAAAGTGACTCAGGCGGATCTCAACTACATAGGAAGCATTACAATCGATCCCCTGTTGATGGAGGCTGCTAATATCATTGAAGGTGAGAAAGTGCAGATCGTAAACATCAACAATGGTGAACGGATTGAAACATATGTCATCGAGGGACAAAGGGCCAGCGGCGAAATTTGTCTCAATGGCCCTGCGGCTCGCAGAGTAGCAGTTGGCGATGTGGTAATTCTCATCACGTATGCTATGATGGACATCGAGGAGGCTCGCAATTATAAGCCTACCGTAATATTTCCTGATTCAGATACCAATACGCTACGATAGTCCTTGGGTAAACGCATCAAGAATATAATCAAGTATATCCTGTTCCTTGGACTGGGTGTATACCTGTTTTATACTGCTACCTTGGGCATTACGCGCGGTTCTGTTTCAGCCGACCAATTTGTTGTTCCGTTCGCCGTTGGTCATGGAATGGAGGCATGTGATCTGGGAGGAACTGTTGAAATTACAGTGTCTACTTCATCTGATGATCCCATTCAATGTGTTGTGACTTCGACTGCAGATGGCAAGGCATACGCACCTGACTTCAGCACGGAGAGATCTTTGGCGCGGAGTGCTGTTGTTTGTTTACCTGAAGGAAGCTATTCCCTACAAATTTCACCTCAGGCAGGTGAAGTCAATGTTTCGCTTAATGGGGTGAACCGGACAGATGAACTCCTTCAAGATATGTCGCGCGCCAATTGGTGGGGTATCGCTCTGTCATTTCTGCTGGGGTACCTGGCCATTGTTAGTAGAGGGTTGAGGTGGCTCATGCTACTGGAACCAATGGGCTATCATCCAAAGAAATGGAATAGTATTCATTCCGTAGCTTTTGCCTATTTCGCCAATACATTTGTACCGCGTTCCGGTGAACTAGCACGTTGTGCAGTGCTAAATCAAATTGAAGATATTCCCGTCGATAAACTTTTTGGAACTGTTATCAGTGAACGAGTGGTAGACTTTGTGATGTTGTTTACCATGACGGGTCTGGCAATTCTCACTAACCTCGGAGCATTCAATGTGCTGCTGTCCAATATGACTGGAGAATCGGATAGCTCGATGTCTCCACTATTTCTGTATGGAGGATTGGTGTTGGCTGGATTGGTTTTGTTGTTTTTCATATTCCGCCGAAAGATCCTGACGAGTCCTCTTTTTCTCAAGGTAGTTTCGTTTCTTAAGGGAGTATTCGAGGGGTTGAAGTCGGTTTTGAAAATGAAACGTCGTGGTGCGTTCATTTTTCACACGGTGTTTATTTGGGTCATGTATTTTCTCATGGCTTTTGTTGTTTTCAAGAGCATCGATGGAACCAGCCACATGGGGATTTTTGATGCCTTATTTGTGATGGTCGCTGGTGGTTTTGGAATGGTCTTACCTGCACCGGGGGGTATTGGATCCTATCATTGGGCTGTTAAATTGGGGTTCATTGCTCTGGGATTGTCCGGTACGTTGGGATTTGCAGTTGCAAATGTTATTTGGCTCACACAAACCCTGATGATCATCCTCGGCGGTGGTATTGGGTATCTGGCGGTGATGTATGTCAAGGTCAAGAAAGATCAAGAAACGGAGGCAGGCCAATGAAATCTTACACTTTAGAGGTTAGCCTGACATTGATAAAGGATTGGCGATCCAAGGATGAAAAGATCGTCTTCACCAATGGCGTTTTTGATTTACTACATGTCGGGCACGTTGATTATTTGGAAAGAGCCAAATCCATGGGAGATCGACTGATTGTGGGTATAAATGATGATGCCTCAGTCCGACGTTTAGGAAAGGCGCCGGAACGCCCAATTAATCCTGAATGGGCCCGTGCGCAGATTATTGCTGCTTTGAAGCCTGTGGATGCAGTAATCATTTTTGGTGAGGACACACCGTTGCGATTGATTGAAAGTATTCTTCCCGATGTCTTGGTGAAAGGTGGTGACTACAATGCCGATTGTACTGATGCTGCGGATCCGGCGTATATTGTTGGATCAACTGAGGTAATAAGAAATGGGGGTAAAGTAAAAGCCCTGTCACTGGTACAGGGCTTTTCGACAACCAACATTGTCAGTATCTTAAAAAGAACAAACTCCTAATCACATTTCAAACGTTTCCATGAATTTGGTAGTAAAGTTTCCACTACGGAACTTTTCGTCCTTCATGAGTTTCTGGTGAAACGGAATAGTTGTCTTAATTCCTTCAATTATGTATTCATCCAGGGCACGTTCCATTTTGGTAATGGCCTCTTCGCGAGTTTGAGCGACAGTGATAAGCTTGGCGATCATCGAATCGTAGTATGGAGGAATCATGTATCCCGCATAGACGTGAGTGTCAATACGAATTCCGTGTCCACCCGGTGCATGGTAGTCTGTGATTCTACCAGGACTTGGAGCAAAATTACGATGTGGGTCTTCAGCATTGATCCGGCACTGAATGGCGTGCATTTTCGGATAGTAGTTTCTTCCTGATATGTCGTCTCCCGAAGCGAGCTTGATTTGTTCCTTGATGAGATCGTAGTTGATCACTTCTTCGGTTATGGTATGCTCCACCTGAATACGGGTGTTCATCTCCATAAAATAGAAATTACGGTGCTTGTCGACAAGAAATTCGATAGTGCCTACTCCTTCATATTTTACGGCTTCTGCAGCACGAATTGCCGCCTGGCCCATCTGTTCCCGCAACTCATCTGTCATATATGGTGAAGGGGTCTCTTCAACCAATTTTTGATGGCGGCGTTGAATACTGCAATCTCGTTCCGACAAGTGACAAGCTTTTCCGCGTTGGTCCCCGGCAATTTGGATTTCGATGTGACGTGGTTCCTCAATGAATTTCTCCATGTACATCCCATCATTTCCGAAGGCGGCCCCAGCTTCACGACGAGTAGTTTCCCAGCCATCCGCTAGTTCTTTCTCGTCTTTGCACATTTTCATACCCTTTCCACCGCCTCCAGCTGTAGCTTTCAACATGACGGGATATCCAATTTCTTTTGCAATTTTCTTAGCCTCGTCAAAGTCCTTCAGAATCCCCTCAGATCCGGGGATAGTTGGGACTCCCGCAGCTTTCATGGTTGATTTTGCCGAAGCTTTGTCTCCCATGGCGTCAATCATTTCCGGACTGGCCCCAATGAATTTGATTTTATTCTCCTGACAAACCTTTGAGAATTGAGCATTTTCCGAAAGAAAACCATATCCCGGGTGAATAGCATCTGCATTTGTGATTTCAGCAGCTGCGATAATATTGGGGATACTCAGGTATGAGAGTGAGCTTTGAGGGGGACCGATGCATACCGCTTCGTCAGCAAATCGTACATGAAGACTATCAGCATCTGCTGTAGAGTATACTGCTACGGTGCTGATACCCATTTCTTTACAGGTGCGAATTACCCGCAGAGCGATTTCACCCCGGTTGGCAATCAGAATCTTGTTAAACATACAATGAGGTTCTGGTTATAACTGGTTAAGACGGATCGATCAGCATCAAAGGCTGGTCATATTCAACAGGCGAACTGTCATCAACAAGGAACTTCACAATACGCCCACTTACTTCTGATTCAATCTCATTGAAGAGTTTCATCGCCTCAATTATACAGACGACATCACCTGTTTTAATGGTATCACCTACTTCAGCGAATGCTGGTTTGTCTGGCGATGGAGAGCGATAAAAGGTACCAATCATCGGTGATTTCACCTCGATATAGTTGTTTTCTTCTTTAGCTGGAGCAGGCGTAGCGGCAGGAGCAGGTGCGGGTGCAGCTTGAGGTATCACCTGTTGTGGAACTGCTTGTTGCATGGGAACTGCAACAGGTAATTGTTGCACAACTTCTGTTCCCGTGAGTTTTCCACGTCTCTTAGGCCCATCAGTCTTAATGATGATCTTGAAATCTTTTTGTTCGATTTCCACCTCTGTAGCACCAGAACGTGCTACAAACTTGATAAGGTCTTGAATTTCAGACAGCTTCATATGGTTGAGTTTTTCTCGTAATTCGTTTTTGTTTGATTATCCTTTTGCGGGGTCATAGGCCCACTTCAGGTACACTGCACCCCAGGTAAAGCCACCGCCAAAGGCAGACAACACTAAGTTATCGCCTTTGTGTAGTTGGGATTCCCAGTCGTGCAGACACAATGGTATGGTTCCGGCTGTAGTATTGCCATAGCGTTGAATGTTGACCATAACTTTGTCGTCGGTCAACCCCATTCGGTTTGCTGTGGCGTCAATAATTCTCTTATTCGCTTGATGAGGTACCAACCAGGTAACATCCTCTGAACTCAGACCGTTACGTTCCATGATTTCAACAGAGACGTCTGCCATTTTGGTAACCGCATATTTGAACACTGTTTTACCATCCTGATATACATAGTGCTCTTTATTGTCTACCGTCTCATGAGATGCCGGACGGACAGATCCTCCAGCTTTTTGATGCAGGAATTCTCTACCGCTCCCATCTGAACACATAATGGTGTCAACGATCCCATATCCGTCTGAATTAGCCTCAAGCAGAACTGCACCCGCACCATCACCGAAAATAATACAAGTGGTTCGGTCAGAATAGTCAATAATCGATGACATTTTATCCGCTCCAACTACGACTACCTTCTTGTACTTTCCTGTTTCGATGAACTGCGAGCCAACCGACAATGCATAAATAAATCCCGAGCATGCAGCAATGAGGTCAAACCCCCATGCATTCGAAGCACCTATTTTATCGGTCACCACATTGGCAGTTGCCGGAAACGTGAAGTCTGGGGTAACAGTAGCACAGATTACCAGGTCGATTTCCTTTGGGTCGATACCCCTCTTCTTACACAAACCCTTGATGGCTTCTGCAGCCATGTCGGATGTTCCTTTGCCTTCACCCTTCAGAATATGCCTTTGTTCGATTCCGGTCCGGGTTCTGATCCATTCATCCGACGTATCCACAAGTTTTTCCAAGTCATGATTGGACATGATGTCTTCTGGAACATACCCGTGAACTGCGGTTATCGCCGCTGTGATTTTTGTCATTCGTAGCAGGTTAAAAATGTGTCAAAGACAAGGCGCTAAGATAAGGTTTATGTGTTCGCAGGTATCGAAAATTGCCAATAAATCGCCAAAAACGATTGAAAAGTGGCCTTAATTGATCTGTTTTACAGAGTTGCGCCCACTGCATATTATGTACTCAAACGAAAAAGGCCGCTCCTTGCAGGAACAGCCTCTGATAATGGGATAAGTACGGATTAAGCTTGTGCTTCTTTTTCCATGACTACCTGACCTCGGTAGTACAATTTGCCCTCAAACCAATGTGCGCGGTGCATGAGGTGAGGCTGACCAGTGGTCTGACACGTTACTACAGTTGGAACTTCGGCCTTGTAATGCGTGCGACGCTTTCTTGATCGTGTCTTTGACTGCTTTCGTTTAGGATGTGCCATCTTTATCCGTTTTACTATTCTTTACTTCTTATTTTAAGTCTTTGAGCTTTTCCCATCGTGGATCAACGTCATCGTCATCGCCGTCATCGTCAGTCCCGCTTAGGTAAGCTATGACATCCTGATTACACTGATCCATTGAATCATGCACTCTTTTTGGAGGCATAGCTAAGTGTGCGTATTCATAAAAATAAGGTGCCAGGTTTAACTCATGTTCCCCCGGGCCATGAACGAGAATCTCATCTTCAATGGAACCGGTGTAGTCGCCAAATTTGACGATGAGCTGCTCGGTGGCTTCGATATCAACTTCGATGGGTTCCTGACATCGATCACACAGTGTAACAATCACACCTTCAATGTCAAAATCCAGCACAAGCATGGTGGCTTGTTTTTCGAGAGTCACATCAATGAAGATGTCGCAGTCGCCTATTTCTGAATACTCAAATTGCTCAAAGAACGAGTTCCCTAACTTAAACTCAAACTCGTGACGCCCGATTTTCAGACCCGTGTAAGGTATCGTATAATCCTTGTGGCGTTTCAAGCACGTTAATTTTAAGGGACGGCAAATTTACAAAAACTATTGAATTCCAATGAAGATCGGTCTGAAATTCTTCTATTCTGATTTTTTCAGGCTTATTTCCAAGGGGTTGGCCATCAGTTCTTTGAAGGCAATGCGCTGTTTGTACACATCAACAGCTAAGAATACCGCCTGCCGAAAACTGTTTTCATCGGCTTCACCGGTGCCGGCAATATCATATGCAGTTCCGTGGTCGGGTGAAGTCCGCACTATGGGCAATCCGGAAGTAAAGTTCACTCCCTGGTCAAACGCAAGCGCCTTGAACGGCCCAAGTCCCTGATCGTGGTACATAGCCAGAATACCATCAAACGTATTATAAACACGTGATCCAAAAAAACCATCAGCGCCATAAGGGCCAAAAGCATAAATCCCCATTTCTTCTGCTTGTCGGATGGCCGGGAGTATAATATCCTTCTCTTCATCGCCTAGCAATCCGTTGTCGCCCGCGTGAGGATTGAGCCCCATTACAGCGATTTTGGGCCTGGAGATCCCAAAATCCCTTATGAGACTGTCGTTCAGTAATTGAAGTTTGCTAAGGATGCCCGCAGTGGTGAGTTTTTCACTTACTTCCTTGATGGGTACGTGACCAGTCACCACTCCTACGCGTAAATTATTGGCTACCAACAACATTAAATGGTCTTCAACGTTGGACATGTCGGCCAAATATTCGGTATGACCCGGGAATTTGAAATCCTCGCTCTGAATTAAATCCTTGTTGATTGGTACGGTCACGAGAACATCGATTTTATTGCTGGCCAGGTCTTCTACTGCCGCCTTCAATGAAAGATAAGAAGCAGAGCCTGCCTGCGATGTCTTCTCGCCGGGTTGAACGACAGGTTCGTCCTTCAAAATATCAATCACAAAGAATTTCTTCCCCGAAGCGTCATCAGCTGATTCGATTGACTGGTATTGAAAATCAACAAGCTGAAGTGTTTTTCGCGCAGATTTGACGATTTCTGAATGACCATATAGTATTGGAGTGATTCCGTCAAACATTCGTCGGTCCATAAACGTTTTCACAATTATCTCCGGGCCTACGCCGTTGTAATCGCCAGTGGTGATTCCCACTCGAATTGCATCACTCTTTCCCATATTACACCTGCAATGTTTACCGTAGAGAATAATCCACGGTTTCGATTGGCTAAATTAGCCAATTCAGACTCCTGATGCCGCGATCGCACAATAAAATGCAACAATTCGGGAAATCTTGATGTTTATTGTAAGCATAGAGGACGTAATTTCAGTACTTTTATCTGTTCGAATGGTAAAACAAAACGTGCTTTTCAGGGTTTTCGGAATTCTAGCTTTGGTGCTGATTTCTTTTGGGGTTCAAGCCACGCACAATCGTGCTGGGGAAATCACGTATACCCATATCAGCGGCTTTACCTATGAGATTAAGATTGTCACCTGTACCAAGTCGTCGGTAATTGCAGATCGAGAATGGTTGTCCATAGATTGGGGCGACAATCCCGGAGCCTCTGTGCTGGACAGTTTGCAGCGAGAAAGCATAGATCTTTACCCGGAGATTGACTCTCAGATCAACACATACACAGGTCGACATACTTACCCGGGGCCAGGAGCCTACACCCTCACCATGTTGGATCCAAACCGTAATGCAGGAGTGGAGAACATGCCGGCTTCAGTCACGACGCCTTTTTGTATCCAATCTGAATTGATCATCAGTCCGATTACCGGGCACAACAATTCGGTGGTTTTATTGAGCCCTCCCAAGGAAGTTGCCTGTCTGAATAAACTGTGGATTCATAACCCCGGTGCATATGATCCTGATGGGGATCTCCTAACCTTTGAGCTGGTGGATTGTCTTGGTGAAGAATGTAACCCAGTACCAGGTTACGTTTTGCCTAATTTGGCGACCAGTGGCACCTCGGATACTTTTACCATTGACCCTATAACGGGAGATGTGGTGTGGGCCAATCCTTTACAAGTTGGTGAATATAACATCGCTATCCTCATAGAAGAGTGGCGCGAAATTAATGGAAGCCTTTACAAAGTGGGTTCCGTCATCCGTGATATGCAGATCGATGTGCAGATTTGCGACAATAATCCTCCTGAACTTGTTGATTTACCTGATACGTGTATCGTAGTTGGCGAGCAATTGGTGTACAATGTATCAGCCACAGATCCGGATGGTGATCCGGTAGTTCTATCGGCTGTTGGTGGTCCACTGAGCGAAGTGGAGAATCCTGCTGTTTTTAATCCGAATACCGGAGTTTTTTCTTGGATTCCGGGTTGTGAAGAAGTTCGGGGTCAACCTTATCTTGTCCACTTTCACGCTGAAGACCAAAACTGGCAGGTAAGTCTGGTCGACATTGAATCTGTGCAAATTCGGGTTGTCGCACCTCCGGTTGAAAATCTTGTTGCAGAGCCAAGCGGAAATGCAATTCAACTTACCTGGGATGCGCATGGTTGTCTCAACGCATTTCCTAGTGTTCAATGGAATAATTTCTCGTACAAGATTTATCGGAGAAGTGGATTTTACGGATTTGATCCTGATCATTGCGAAACAGGGGTTCCCGAATACACCGGCTATGAGCTCGTAGGTAGCGTTCAAGGATTCGACTCCGGTTCCTATTTGGATGAGTTGGGCATAGGTTTCGGAGGTGAGTATTGCTACATGGTAGTGGCCTGTTGGCCTGATGGTTCAGAATCAATTGCATCGGAAGAGGTTTGCACCAAGCTGATCAAAGATCAACCCGTAATGACCAATGTTAGCGTGGAAGTCACCGATGCCGAGAATGGCCAGATTTACATCGCTTGGTCACCACCTTCAGAGATGGACACGATCAATTTTACTCCACCATACACATACCGGTTATTTCACGGTGATGGATTCCAGGGAGCACAGGATCTCATCTTCACATCCACTCAGGGTGACGTTTTAATGTTCGGAGATACTACGTTTGTGCATACCGGAATCAATACCAATGATTCGCCGCACAACTATGCGGTAGAGTTTTGGTCGGAAGACATTTTGGTTGCTAAGAGCTCCAGCGCTTCATCAGTTTGGATTTCAACCGAACCGGACGACAATCAACTGGCAATTGCGATTTCACACGTCGTACCCTGGCAGAATGAAGAATATGAGGTGTATAGGTACGACGAAGGCTTGGGCGATTTTCAGTTTTTGGGATTGACGGAAGAGCAACTCTATATTGATAGCAATCTTGTGAACAATGTAGAGTACTGCTATAAAGTCAAGTCTGTAGGTACCTACAATGTTACCAGTATTATTGATCCATTAGAAAACTGGTCGCAGGAAACATGTGGCATTCCTTATGACTTTACGCCGCCATGTCCGCCAGAATTGTCGGTAGACAACGACTGTCTTGAGATACAGGATTTGGTTAATTGGACAAATCCCAATGAGTCGTGTTCAGATGATGTGACCGCCTACGAGCTTTATTACACTCCTGTACTGAATGGTGAATTCACGTCACTAGGTACCTTCGAAGGAGCTGAAACGATTTCCTATGTTTTTAATGAGGATCAACAGCTCAATTCCATTGCGGGCTGC
>JAGQVX010000199.1 GCA_020437755.1 Flavobacteriales bacterium | reverse complement strand
CGTGGATCTTTCGGAGCGCGAAAATATCCAAATTAGCCTACTTTTGCAATCGCTGTGATCACACAGCATTTGAATTAACAAGCGTTAACAGCACACGAATTATGCAATCCAGGGAGATCCGTCAGAAGTTTTTCGATTTTTTCGAGTCTAAAAAACATGAAATCGTAGCCTCAGCGCCAATGGTGGTCAAAGATGATCCTACGTTGATGTTTACCAATGCGGGGATGAACCAATTCAAGGACCTCTTTCTCGGAAATTCTGAAGTTAAACACTCCCGAATTGCCAATTCTCAAAAGTGCCTGCGCGTAAGCGGCAAGCACAATGACCTGGAAGAAGTGGGAGTGGATACCTATCACCACACCATGTTCGAAATGTTGGGCAACTGGTCGTTTGGTGATTACTTTAAAAAGGAGTCGATTGCCTGGGCCTGGGAACTGCTGACCGAAGTGTACAAAATTGACAAGGAACGCCTTTATATTACCATTTTCGGAGGCGATGAACAGGACGGACTTGCTGAAGATTCAGAATCCCGTGACCTCTGGAAAGAGTGGATTCATGAAGATCGTATCCTCGCATGCAGCAAGAAAGACAACTTCTGGGAAATGGGCGATACCGGTCCTTGTGGACCCTGCTCAGAAATCCATGTAGATCTGCGTCCGGCTGACGAAATAGCACTGGTTCCGGGAAAGGAATTGGTAAATGCCGACCATCCCCAGGTAATCGAAATCTGGAACCTGGTGTTCATGGAGTTCAATCGCATGTCGGATGGCTCACTCGTGCCATTGCCCAACAAGCATATTGATACCGGAATGGGGTTTGAGCGCCTGGTTCGGGTTTTACAGCATAAATCATCCAATTACGATACCGATGTATTCTCAAATTTGATTCAATCAATTGAGAGTCAATCGGGCATTGAGTACACTCGGGGGGACAGCAAGACTGACATCGCAATGCGCGTTATCAGCGACCATATTCGGGCGGTTTCCTTCTCCATTGCCGATGGGCAGCTTCCGTCAAACAACGGTGCGGGCTATGTTATTCGACGAATCCTCAGAAGGGCGGTTCGATACGGTTACAGCTTTCTGGACCTCAATTCTCCGTTTATGTGTGATTTGGTAAAAGTGCTCGTTGCTGATATGGGTGATTTCTTTCCGGAACTTAAGGCTCAGCGGACATTAATAGAACGGGTGATCAAAGAAGAGGAAGAAGGATTTCTGCGTACGCTGGAGAAAGGGATCAAACGTCTTGACGAAATTGTGAAGTCAACAAGTGGTGATATCCTGGAAGGAAAGCCGGTATTTGAATTATATGACACTTATGGTTTTCCGGTTGACCTTACTTCGTTGATTGCCGCTGAATACGGCAAGACCATCGATCAGGAGGGTTTTAACAAGGAGTTAAATGCTCAAAAGGAACGAAGCCGTGCCGCTGGGAAGATTGAAACAGGTGATTGGGTGGTTTTGGTAGAAGATGATGAAGAGGAGTTCATCGGGTATGATCATAGAAAGGCTGAGGTGAAAATCACACGATACCGAAAGGTTAAAGCCAAAGGGAAAGACATGTTTCAGGTTGTGCTGAACATCACGCCATTCTATGCTGAATCGGGCGGACAAGTGGGGGATACCGGGGTGCTGGTTAATGGCGCAGACACCGTTCGTATTGTCAATACGGTAAAAGAAAACAACCTGATCATTCACCTTGTTGAAGAACTTCCAGACGATCCATCAAAAATGTTTGAAGCGAGTGTCAACACTGAAAGACGTGATATGACCGCTTCCAATCACTCAGCAACACACTTGTTGCACGAAGCTCTTCGTCAAGTATTGGGTGAGCATGTGGAGCAAAAAGGTAGTTTGGTTCATCCCGACTATTTGCGTTTTGATTTCTCGCACTTCCAGAAAGTTTCTGACGATGAATTGCGGCAAATTGAAGATATATGCAATTCCCGCATTCGGGAGAACCTTCAGCTGGAGGAAAGCAGAAATACGCCAATCAATGAGGCGCGCGAGATGGGAGCAACCATGCTCTTTGGCGAAAAATATGGGGATCTGGTGCGGGTAATCAAATTTGGTAGTTCAATCGAACTTTGTGGGGGTACGCACGTGCCATCGACATCGGCCATTGGAATGATCAAGATTATGTCCGAAGGTGCAGTTGCTGCGGGCATTCGTCGAATTGAAGCCATCACCGGGAAGCGGGCTGATGAGTTTGTGGCAGGCGAGCTTCAATTACTCAAGGATCTGAGAAGGTTGCTCAAGAATCCGAAGGATATTTCGGGTGCGATCCGGGATTTGCAGGATAAAAATGCCTCTTTAGAATCGGAAATCACCAAACTGAATAAGGACAAGGCTCAAGGGATGAAAGGGGATATCCTGTCTTCTGCGGAAGAGGTTAATGGAATTCTGTTCATTGCACAGACCATTGATCTTGGAGCTTCGGAAATTAAGGACTTGGCGTTTCAGCTCAAAGGAGCACACCCAAATCTGTTTGCGGTCTTTGGAAGTGAAAATGACGGGAAGGCGCTGCTGACGGTTGCAGTTGGTGATGATGCAATCGCGAAGAAGTCGCTAAATGCCGGAACTATTATTCGTGAACTGGCCAAAGAAATAAAAGGCGGCGGTGGAGGTCAGCCATTTTTCGCAACGGCTGGAGGCAAGGATATTCAAGGACTCGAGCGAGCAATAAAAAGCGCGAAAAGCTTCATCAGCTAATCACGCTTTCTAATAGTTAGTTTTACTTAAGAGTACTTTTGTTCTCTCTCGTTGAGGTTATGCATATTGCGGCTGTCTAGCCTTAAGGTCATCCATTTTCACTCCATACACAGGGCCATAGTACAACTCATTGTACGCCAAACCGAGGTTGAGTGCGTAGAACAAGTTGAATACAATAGCAAGTACATAATCTACGATCGAGTACTTGCCGAAGCTCTGAACAAGCTCTACCAATACACGGAATCCAAAGTAGATATTGAATCCGGGGATTAGAAAAAACCACACGTGCGAATCTGGACGTCCAACAACGCGCATGGTTACAACAAGGTCATAGATTGGAATGATTGCTGCAATTCCAGGCTGGTCAGCCTTTACAAACAGTTTCCACTTGGCAAGCGCTCCAATCAAAAGAATGAAGAATGCCAGCAGAAAAATTCCGGGATTGTCCTCCCAAAGTTTCAAAATGATTGATTCTCCCATGGCAAAATGTTTTTTAAAGTTACTAGTTGTCAGATAATTCAGAACCTACTTAATAGACGAAGGCCTACACGGGTGGTTGCCTTTCCCCTACAAAAAAAAGTTCAAAAACCTTTGGAGATACGTCACACAAGGGTGGTTTTCAACCTGCTTCGGTTGAATTACTTGGGATTTGCATGGAGTCTCACAGACGCGGCATCAATAGACTTGGGACATAGGATTATCAGACGCTCAATGATGTTTCTGAATTCTCGAATGTTGCCGGTCCAGTTGACCTTTTGAAGTTCTGCAAGTGCCTCTTTTTCAATTACTTTTGGCGCAATGCCATATTCATTGCATATCTGTTGAATGAAATGATCGGCAAGGAGCGGAATGTCATCTTTGCGCTCGTTCAATGAGGGTACATGAATGGGAATTACACTTAGTCGATGGTACAAATCTTCACGGAAATTTCCATCCTCGATTTCCTTCCTCAAGTCTTTGTTAGTCGCTGCGATAATTCGAACATCAACATTGATGTCTTTGTCTCCTCCAACACGGGTAATACGATTCTCCTGTAGTGCCCTTAAAACCTTGGCCTGGGCAGAATGACTCATGTCGCCAATTTCGTCAAGAAACAATGTTCCCCCATCAGCTATTTCGAACTTCCCCTTGCGCTGCTTTATGGCCGATGTAAATGCCCCTTTTTCATGACCAAACAATTCACTTTCGATCAATTCAGAGGGGATAGCCGCACAATTGACTTCCACGAAAGCACTTTCATTTCTATTGCTCTTTTCATGAAGTTGTCGTGCCACCAATTCCTTTCCTGATCCGTTGCCTCCGGTTATCAATACTCGGGCATCCGTGGGCGCCACGGTTTCGATCATCTCTTTTATTCGTGCTATGGATTCTGAACTGCCAATAATCTCTGTGCTCAGTTTCTTATTGATCTTTCGCTTCAGAACCTTCGTTTCTTCTACCAAGGCCGATTGATCGTTGGCGTTGCGAAGCGTTACAAGTATCCTGTTAAGATCAAGTGGCTTTTCGATAAAAT
>JAGQVX010000198.1 GCA_020437755.1 Flavobacteriales bacterium | reverse complement strand
GTACCTCACGATTGAGCATGCTACCAAAGGGCCCCACCCTGTGCACAACAACGCCGCTATTAGTCTGTGGTATGCCAACGCTGAAATGGACCATCTTACGTTAATGGACAATTTGGGGAATCCCGTATTTGCTCAATACTCACAGGTAGTCCTCACCAATAGCGTGCTCCATTCCGATATCACCGGCGACCTCATCAATGTGAAATACGGAGAGGCCGAAATCAGCCATTGCAATTTTATTGGCAACGAACAACCCGATACCGACGCAATCGACTACGACGAGATCGAGAATGGTGTTATTGAGTTCGTTAATATTCAAGGCCTGTACGGAATAAACAGCGATGGCATTGACCTCGGAGAAGAGTGCGTCAATATCGATATTCACGATTGCTTTATTTTCGATTGTACCGACAAGGGTATCTCGGTAGGACAAGGCTCTACGACTACCATTTCCAACGTGACAATTGTCAATTGCAACATGGGTGTGGGCATCAAAGACCTGGCAACGGTGGAGATGAATCAGGTTACTTCGTATTCCAATGTCACCGGGGTATCGTGCTTCGAAAAGAACCCGGGATTTGGCGGAGGTATCGCTTCGGTGTCCAACTCCATTCTATCCAACAGCAGCGAAAGCCCTGTCTTTGCCGACGAGCTTTCCATGGTTGACGTGAGTTATACGTTGTATGATACCGATACACTGGTGGGAACCGGTGTGTTCTGGGCGAATCCCCTGTTTGCGGACGCACCCCATTTCGATTTCCATGTATTGACCGAATCCCCCGCGTTAACCTCGGGCGATCAGGGTCAGGAAGTGGGTAGCGCCTATCACGACTACAGCGGGACTTCGGATATTATGATTTCGGATATTCAATATTTCCACCCCGTCAACGGAGAGCAGGAATTTTTGAAATTGTGGAATACGGGTGATGAGACCGTTGATCTTTCCGGTTATTATATTGAGTCGGCCATCTACCATCTTTTTCCCTCGGGAATTTCGTTGGCGCCCGGAGAGAAACTGATGCTGGCCAAGGACATCAACCTGTTTCCTCCCGGCGATGATCAAGTGTATCAATGGGATTCCGGACAGTTATCCAATGGAGGTGAAAAACTGCTCCTGCACGATAACCACGGCATTGTGGTGGATTATGTGAAGTACAGTCCGGACGCGCCCTGGCCGTCAACAACGCTGGAAGACCAGTACCTCACCTTGATTTCGGCCTCCCTGGACAATCACTTTGCGGAAAGCTGGACCACGGATATTTTTATTTCGGATGAAAACCTCCCTCAAAATAGGAAGGGGCTGCATATTTATCCCAATCCGGCACAAGGCCAAATGTGGCTCCTCCTGCCCGAACCTCTGGACCACGGAATCATCCGAATTACGGACATGAGCGGCAGGGTGGTTTTTGAGATGAATCAAGTCACCGCCGGAACTCAGGTGGAAATACACCCTTCGCTTCAAGATGGGCTATACCTCCTCACCGTACTCAATGGCAACGGAGTTGTGCTGGGCAATGAGCGGTTTGTGGCCCAATAAGTCACTGAGCACCTCTAGTCCCAACCTGTTTTTAGTGTAAAGTTCTGATTAACAGGCAATCTGAAGCTCATTATTGTTGTGTGCATGGAAAAATAGTGCACTTTTGACCCGCCTAATTGTCAATAACACATGAAGACCATTCAGAACCTGCTTATCCTAACAGTTGCAGCCCTGACCATACAGTCCTGCCACACCGGAACACAACAACCTGCTCATATTCCTTCGCAATTCGAAGAGCGTGAGGAATCGCATGACGCGGAAAAAATTCCCGAAGAATGGATTGAACTCATCAACAAATCTGCACCCGGTACCAACTGGAAAGAACTACAAGCCGAAGGGATTCGCGATTTGCTGAATAGCCGAAACTCTTCCTCACGCATGGCCACAGGCAACTGGCAGGAACGCGGTCCGGCCAATATTCCCGGAAGGATTACCGATGTGGACATAGACTTTACCAACGGCAGCCTGTATGGCTTGTCGGACCATGGTATCATTTTCCGCTCTCCCGATTTTCAAGGGAGTAGCTGGGAACCGTTGAACGACCACTTCCCATTGGCTCAGGGTGTTGCCGGACAGTTGGCCATTTTTCCGAATTATGCCGATCGCATAGCATGCGCCGGATGGATGAAGTCCACCAGCGATTGGGGAGTGTTTTTCTCTGCAGATGGTGGTGCTACCTGGTCACCATCAGGGGGGATCTCCGAGTTCCCAATTATGGGCATCCGACGAATGTTGGAACAAGGAGATGATCTCTACGTGTTTATGCAGGAGTACAACAGCAGCATTCCAACCGACTATTATTCGGTGTACAAGTCTACCAACCAGGGGGCTGACTTCGAGTTGTTATACCGCTCGGTAATTCCCATCGGAGATGGTGGTCGACACAATAAGAGTGATATGTGGATCTCATCGGTTTCGTTCAACGACAACCTCTATTTGATATTGGAAGACAGTCTGTATGTCGTCAACAAGCTCAACGGAAGCAGGGAGTACCACGGCTTGTTCTCGGGAGCTTATATTGAACTTGGTTTGCTGGCGGGAAGTGAAACGGAAACTTCAACCCATTTGGTGGCCTACAGTGCCTCAGGAGGAGTCGGCAGGTTTTATGGCTGGGACAACCAAGGAGACAACTGGGAGTACCGCGGCGAGATGGTGGACTGGTGGTTGTCGTATCCATTTGGAAACAACTCATTTTCTTGCTCGCCTACATCACCCGATGTCTTGTATTTTGGAGGTTTACTCACTTCGCGCAGTACCGATGGTGGTCAGTCATGGACAGCCGTTGATATGGATCCGGGAGGCAACTATGCGCTGTATCATGGTGATGTCCCCAAAGTGCTTCAGGCGAAAGACCCACAAACCGATGATGAATACGTGTATATGGGAACCGATGGGGGACTTTATTTGCTGGATAGCCAAGAAGACCACTTCAACTCCGTATCCATACCCGGATTGAATTGTACGCAGATTTACAAGATGGTGAGTAAACAAAGCGATCCCGGAGAGATGTACATCGGTACGCAGGACAACGGCTATTGCTTCACCCAAAATGGCAACTCCCAAACCGAAGAAGCCGACTTTACCTTCTACTGGGGAGGGGATGTGAGTCAGGCAGCATCTTCCGATGGAGGAGAAACCTACTGGATGTGGTGGCTTGGTGATGGATGCAATTACATGTCGGGTGCTTTCGATACCGACATTGAGAACGTGTGGAACCCCTATGATTTGAATGGCGCCATTCCGTATTGGGAGGCACCTATTTGGATACCTGCCGGTTCTCCAAATGTTTGTTACACAGCAGGATACATCAATGGCAGCGGTGGAAGTCATTTGATTAAACTTACGGGCGGAGCGAATTATTTCTGTGACAGCTACCAATACGATTACGACTTTGAAGCACAGGTGGGTTCACGAATCAGCGCGATTGCGGTTTCACCCCTGGATGACAACTACATGTATGTCACTACCGAAAACGGTTACTTCCACCGGTCTTCTGATGGAGGAACTACCTGGCAGTCCACCTATTTGTCAAACTCCATGTACGCCCGGGCCATTCATCCATCTGCAATGGTGGCCGGCAAGGTATGGGTAGGTGGTAGTGGATATAGCAACAGTGCGGTATACTACTCGGAAGATCATGGTGAAACATTTTCTGCCATGGACACCGATTTACCTCAATGCAGGGTCGAAGCTTTCGCTACAAACCCCGATGAGACGGAGTTGTACATAGCAACGAGCATTGCTCCGTTTTTGTGGGACAGCGAAACAGAGGCCTGGGTTGACCTTGCCGGCACTGATGCTCCATTGGTTCAGTACATGGATGTGGAATATATCGCAACAAGTGAGGTAGTGCGTTTTGCCACATTTGCCCGCGGGGTGTGGGATTATCATTCATTGCCTATTGAAGTCTCGGAAACGGTCACAACGAAGGCCTTAAATATCTACCCCAATCCGGCGCGTGATGTCTTTACCATTGAATTACCTGCTGCGTCCAAGAGTCCGTCATATCTCAAAGTATATGATTTACTGGGAAATGAGATTTACGGTGAGCGCGTGACTACTCCACAATGGAAAGTAAGTACATCAGGCTGGAATTCAGGGCCTTATATTGTTGTTGCGGTTTCGGCACAAGGCCAAATGGTAGAGCAAATCGTAATCCAGTAACGCCGGTTGAGCATTTGGCCTTGTGCCTTATGATCAACCCAAAAACAGCAAACGTTCCAACAAAGAATGGAGTCCGGAGCCCCGAAAACCGTACTTTCGGCGGGCATATTTTAGATTGAATCATGATAAGTGTGGCAATACAC
>JAGQVX010000197.1 GCA_020437755.1 Flavobacteriales bacterium | reverse complement strand
CGGACTGAACTCGGCAAAGTGCTTTCCGAAATACGTTCCACGCAGCTTGATGTAGCCGGTCTTAAGAAAATCATACTGCACCGAACCTCCGGTCTGAAACTGTGCAGCATTTCCCACATGCACACCACGCGGGTCGAACGACAAAGTGAGCGGATCACCTGTAAGGGTATCGAGGACCAATTGTCCATCGTTATCCTGCAACTGACCTTCTTCTTGCGACTGCCAAGTCCAATCCCCGTAAGACAATAAACCTTCAACAGTCCATTTAGGAGTGATGTTGAATGCACCGTCCCACTCAATTCCATAGTGCAGGGCGTCCATATCGTTGATGAAAACCGTAAGGCGTTCTTCGGGATCCCAGTCATCAGGTGGTTGTGGATGATTGATCTGGATACTAGTATTGATAGGTTTGTTTTTCCAGGTAGTGTAGTATCCGTTGATGTTGGAAGCAAAACGCTTTTGTCGCCATGACAATCCTAGCTCATAGCCATTGATGATTTCATTGGCATAATTGGTTTGCAGGTCATTGGACAACGTAAAGACATTGTCAAAACGAGCGGCTTTCGACAGGTAGCCCAGATTGGCGAAGACATTCAAGAATTCGTTGATGTTGTAGTTGGCTCCTCCCTTCAAGGTGAATCCGTTTTGCTTTACCCAATCGGTTTCATAGGTGTGAACCCCCGGGGAGTTGCTGTGGTATTGGGTTCCATTGATATCCAGGGTGTCACCATAACCAACTTCGTACGTTTCCCCGTCAACTTCAACAATCTTGGGACGGAAGTGGTCAATGGCTTTATAGCGCGACTGAGCTCCCGAAACATTGATGAACGCCGACCAGAGTTCAGTGGCTGCTTCCACCTGCACAAATCCACCTCCCCATGATACATGCCCCTCGTCCCAATAACCGTACTTGTCGCCCAAGTACACCTTGCGATCATAAACCGAATTCTGATCTTCACTGTCAAGTATGTAATCACCGCCAATTAAATCGTAAGGTGTGCGGTAGTGCTCTCCTTTGTATCTGCGATAATCCAATCCACCTGAGTAGGTGAATGTTTCATTGGGTTTCCAGGTAAGTGATCCTAAATAGCCGTACCAAAAATGATTATTGATTGATGATCGAATCCATTTGTTGGATTCAACTTCACCATTTTCATCCAGGTTTAGCTTACCATCAAACCCGCGCACCATATTGTTGTCGTATATCTCCTGGAAATCGATAAGTCCGTTGTCGAGATAACCCAGTCCTGAAGTAGTGTTCAAGCCAGTACCCCCGCCATTTCCGATACTGAGGTACACAATATTGGACACGTATAGCTTTTCACTAATGCCCCAGAAATCGCGAAGCGCAAATTGTGGTTTGTGGTAATAGTTGATGCGGCTGTTAATTACCCGGTGATCGGTTTTTGTAAAGCCATTTACAACTCCAAACTCGTTGGTAGAGAAGTCACCCACATCATATGCGCCCCAGAACTCATTATAGCCAATGCCGTAGTTACCCAGATTGTTGGTGTAGGCCGTATCTATGCCCAAATCATTGGCATAGTCCCTGTCAAAAGTGGCAATTCGGTTTTGAAACGATCGTTGTCCGTGGCTTTGAGGAGCCCCCATTCCCGACAAACTCAAAATGTGTTTTCCCAGTTCCTTTTCGACCTTCAGGTAGTAGAACCAACCTTTAGTAAATCCCTGATCAAACCAGCCATCGCCTCTTTTGAAAGAACCTGCTGCGGTTATACCCCAACCGTTTTTCATCCTGCCGGTTGTCCCACTAAGTGTAGTGCGGAGAAATCCATAAGACCCTACTTCTTGCTTGAGTCGAATGCCTTTCTTGGCTTTAATGCCCTTGGTGACAATGTTCATGGTACCACCTACCGACGGAATTACAATTTTGCTAGCCCCAAGTCCTCGCTGTACCTGCATACTGGCCGTTACCGCATCCAGCCCGAACCAGTTGGACCAATAGACCCAGCCATTCTCCATATCATTCACCGGAATACCGTCGATCATCACGGCAATGTTGCGCTGATCGAAACCACGGATGGTAATACGGGCATCTCCATCACCACCACCTTGAGCCGTGGCGTACACACCCGGGGTACTGTTCAAAATCAGAGGCAAATCCTGAGAAGCAAGCTCCTGGTCGAGTTTGGCAGGAAGCACATTGGTAAATGCCACCGGAGTTTCACGTTCGCGGGCAACATCAGCAACGATTTCAGCTTCACTCATCATTTGAGTTTCAAGTGAAACATTGCGTACCACGCTCTTTTTATCAATCACCACCGTTACCACCTTGCTCAGGAAACCCACGTAGCTGTAGGTAATCTCATAAGTGCCATAGGGCAATTCCAGTTCGTAATATCCGTTGAAATCGGTTGTTGTTCCTTCGGAATCGCCGGTGCGCACATACGCGTTGATGAGGGTTTCCTTGCTGATCGCATCTCTCACGGTACCGCTGAGGGTTCCCTTTTGCGCATGCACCAACATGCCGCATACAAGAAGTGCAGCCAGAGCCAGTATTTTCCGTGTCATGGTGGGGATGATTGGTACGGTTACTCTATGACAAATTTGTTGCGAATCACTTCACCATTGCGGGTTTCAGCCAATATTACATAGCTGCCATTCGGCAAATGGTTGAGTGACAACTGCTTTGAGCGTTGAGCCGCCGACAATTCAGTGGTGAACACTTGATTTCCGCGAATGTCAAAAACAGTGATTTGCTTCAATTGGTCATCGGCCGAAACCGTGATGATGCCGTCGTTGCTTGGATTTGGAAATACCGAAAGGGTACCCAATGTTATTTCTGATACGAAGTCTGATCCACAAACACTGCTATGTGAACCCAAATTCTCGAAAGTGTTGGCAGGCAGCGAATCGAATTCGATACTAACATCAAACAAGTTCAAACCGTCCGCATCACCCATGGTTATCGACTCTTTGCGGATCAGGGTGTGGTCGGTAGTCCAGGAAACTTCACCGTTGGCAACCCATGTAAATGCTGGGCCTACATTGTTCCATCCACCTCCGTCAGGAGCGTATCCCGGATTCTCACCCACTTTTCCAATTACGTCCAATATAGCGTTCGAAGCAATTTTACGCAGAACAACAGCATCGTCACCATTGAAATACATGGTATTGTTATCATCGTAAACCGGACACATAAAAGTGTCTGCTTTAGCCTGGAGTTCTTCCCATACCGGAGCTTCCTGACCTGTTCCGTCCGGATCGCGCTTGTCGATTACGATAACATACGTGCCATATGCCGGAATAATACCACCCAACTCAAGCTTCTGATTGTCTGCAGCTGAGTTTTGTCCATTGGAATAACGCTCTAGCTTATAGGCTTCCAGATCAATATCGTTTCCGGTTGGATTGTAAAGTTCAATGGCTTTGTTGTTCGACCATCCTTCAATGTATTCCGAGATGAAGATCTCATCACATCCTTGAGCATGCGCCGCAACGCTGGCTCCAAATACCGATAAAACGAGTAAAAGCTTTTTCATGTTTTTGAATTTTGTTCAGATAAAAAGGGCGCACGAAATTAGGAACTTGTTCCAGTCTGTGCAATTTAAACCGAATTTCCGTCGCATAATTAACAATCTCGAAATACGTATAGGATTCCCGTAACATGGTGCAGACAAGGCATTCGCCAAATAGGGTGCTTGTCAGAACATGACTGAAATCATACCTGTTGGGTCATATTTTTATGCATGCATACCTCATTTTGCGCAACCATCTGTTATCTTTGTGAGTCTCTTGAATGACCTTAATTATCACTATACAGACTCCGCAAATGATGCCCGCATGGGCAGCATGATGTCATAGTGAAGTGAAAATCAGCAGAAAGGGGTTTCTTTTTGGAGATACGTTCAACATGAAAACGTTGAATATTCAAAGAAGCCGGTGGCACCAACCCACTTTTTTTGCTGAGATTGGGCATGCAAGGACCCTGAAACTGACTAAAGAACTGGCTGAAAGCACTTATTGACCTGACACTTTGAACCAGATAAGAAGGAATTGATGCGGATTTTACGTTTATTGCTCGCCATTCTGCTGTCTTGCTTTTCCGTGGGGCTCTATGCCAATCACGTGTTGGGCGGGAACATCACCTACGAGTGCCTTGGAGGTAATACCTATGAGATTACCCTCACTTACTACGCCGACTGCTTCGGGGCGACTACGCCTCCACCGGAAGAGAACATATTCTTTTTCCCCACGGTTTCAGGCTGTGCCAATGCGTTCTCGGTACCTTTTCAATTTGTTAGTCAAACCGAAATTTCTGATCTCTGTGCCAGTGAGCTGACCAACTCTTCATGTCAAAGCGGATTCCTGCCCGGAACCAATGCAGTTGTGTATTCGGCTGTCGTTGATTTGGATGTGAGCTGTGTGTGGGATGTAGCGTGGGAAACGGCAGATTGGAACTATTTCATCAATATGGACAACTCAACGCTGCCCACGGCTTACCTGGGAACGTTGATTGATCCCTCGCAAGGGTGTTCGCAATCAGTGGTTAGA
>JAGQVX010000196.1 GCA_020437755.1 Flavobacteriales bacterium | reverse complement strand
CTCCAACTCCTGTTCGGGCATCTCCTTAAGTTCTACTTCCTCGCGCTCTATGTCGGCTTTTTCTATATCGGTTTGAGAACTCACCGAAACATATTCCCCCGCCGCCATCGACAATGCCCCGGCTACCAATCCCGCGACAGTTGCCAAAACAATCGGCTCTCTGGAAGTGCTTGCTGCAGCTACACCTATTGCCAGACTGGAAACCGATATAATACCATCGTTTGCACCTAGTACTGCCGCTCGGAGCCAGTTACTACGGTGGATGTAGTGGCTTTCAAGGTAGTTGTCTATCGTGATTTTCTCCATTTTCCCAAATTGATGAATTCGATAAAGCTATACAAAAAGGATAAACAACAGCCGTAAACTTGACGGCCTCTTTTTGAGAACTATTTTACTTACATTCAAGACTTTAAACCATTAACCAATATTAACCATGAATCGAATCATCTCTCCAAGAACGGTACTCCTGAGTCTTTTGATGGCAACCTTTGTGTTTTCTATCAGTAGTTGTAAGAAGTATGAACAAGGCCCTATTATTAGTCTGCGTACCAAAACCAAACGGCTAACCGGTGAGTGGAAAGTGATGGACAACTTTGATGATTATTTAAATGTCAATTACACCCTGACCTATGAATTTGAAATGGATGGCGACTTCAAGGAAACCATAACTCAAACGAATAATGGAACTTATGAGGTACACACTCAGGAAGGGAAATGGAAATGGGAGCCGGGCAAGGAATCCATTCAGATTGAGTATGACGCCGTCGATTGGTATGAAGGGCTTAATGTGGTTGAAGACTTCGAAGTAACCCGGCTTACCAATGATGAATTCTGGTTCAAACGCGATAACGGTGAACATGTGGAGTGTAAGAAAGAATAGAAACACTCCCCAATCACGCTTTAATCCTACAGTTGACAGACTTTTCCCTTTGCGATTCTTCTCGATTCAGGGCATCTCCTTACTTTCACCTGACAATCCATTATTTGACAACATGAGAATTTCTTTTGTACTGCTATTCTGCCTCTCTGCCATGCTCGTTGCTTCGCAACCGGAATGGGAAACAATTGCCATCCCTATGTCTGACGGCGAGTCGTTGGCTGCGGATCTCTATTTGCCGGATGGCGACGGCCCTTTTCCGGTAGTATTCATTCAAACACCTTACAATAAAGACCTTTTTCACTTTGGATTGCCTTTGGGAGTAGGTTGGGAACAGGCGAGTCAGCCCTATGCCTTTGTAATCATGGACTGGAGGTGCTACTTTGCCAGCGCTTCAGCATGCGTTGCCGATTCAGATACCGGTGTAGATGGGTATGACGCGGTAGAGTGGATTGCAGCACAAGATTGGTGCGATGGTAAGGTTGGAACCTATGGCCCATCGGCATTAGCCACCGTGCAGTACAAAACTGCCGTTAACCATCCTCCACACCTGGTATGTTGTGTGCCGGAAGTAGGTTCACCCAAGGAGGAGTATGACCGTTTTTATCCCGGTGGTGCAGCCCGGCAAGAACTGATCGAGTCACTAGGTACATTGTTTGGTGTTTATGATATCTACGCGTCTTTTCCCTATTACAATCTGGTATGGTCCATTGCCGAAAGCGCTACAACCTATGCTCCCGATATTGAAGTCCCTATGTTGCTTATTGGAGGATGGTTTGACATCAACTGTCGATATACAGTTCGCACCTTCAATGAATTAAAGGCTCAATCTCCTGCCGCAGCCGATTGTAAAATGCTCATGGGTCCCTGGGTGCATGGCGGAAACGGACCTGCTTACGTGGGGAGTGAGAACCAGGGCGACCTAAGTTTCCCGGAAGCCGCGGGCGGCAATGCGGAACGTGCCTGGGCATTCTTCGACTACCACATGCGTGGTATTCAAAACGGATGGGATCAGCAACCCAATGTGGAGTATTTTCAAACCGGAAACGGACAATGGCAATCCAGCAATGAATGGCCTCCTACGCAAGATGATCCGATGGCATATTATTTAACAAGTGACCACTTGCTCTCCTCTGCGTTGGAGCCGGAATCATCGGCGATGACATACACGTATGATCCGATTGACCCATCTCCTACCATTGGTGGACAGGCTCTTGGATTACCGCAGGGACCTTTTGATTTGTCGGAACAAGTTGAAAGCAGGGACGATATTGAAATCTTCTCACTGCCTGCTATTGACTCCGATATCCACATTGCAGGCTCAGTTGTGGTGAATTTGTTTGTGTCTACCGACCGGACAGACACCGATTTTACGGTTCGTTTGACCGATGTTGATGAAAACGGGCATTCCTACATGATCAGTTCTCAAATACAGCGAATGCGCTTTTTGAATGGATATACTGAAGGAGATGAAGAACTGATCACTCCCGGGCAAACCTATGAGATTTCTCTTGAGCTACCTCCTGTAGCTTACACATTTCCTGTAGGGCACAGTCTGCGATTGATTGTTTCATCTTCCAACTACCCGTACTACAGCAGGAATGCGAATAACGGAGAAGCGATGTATCCCGATAACAATCTGGACTCTCTTTTAAATCCGGTGGTAGCGCTGAATTCGGTGCATGTAGGTGGTGATACTCCCTCGCATGCCTTGCTGCCATTGGTAGACATTTTGGATGATATTGTTGAAGTGCCGTCTGCTCATGAAGTGATGGTCTATCCTAATCCGGCTGCGGAATACATTGCTGTAAAAGGTATACAGGGATCGTTCGAACTTACCATAAGTGACCTGAATGGCAGAGAGGTGATGACTTGCGCCTTGCACGGCGAACAACGTTGTGCAGTATCCCATTTGCCGAATGGCGCCTACTTGTGCACAATAACCAACCAAAGCACCTCGAGAACCGTGTATTTCATCAAGCAATAGTGCGACTGTAAACAATTCGATTCAGGTTTGAGGAAAACTTATGCGGTAATACTTTGCCTCAACCGTTGGTACTGAGTACTTTTGCAAAAATTTTCAGGAACCCAATCATTCAAATCAATCAAACTATGTCAGTAGTTAGTAACCGAGCACAGACGTACAACAACGAACTGGAATCGTATGTAAACCAGGAACGTGCTGTTATCGATCTGCAAAACTCGATCGGCAAATTGCTTTTTGAGAAGTCGATTGAACTTGTGCTGTTTCGCAACCACATGGTGGACTGTAGCATCACCGATATCCTCCGTTTGCACCGATATGCAGGCGAAGTTGTTGGAAAGCCGGTAAGTGTTTTTGATTCAGCCGATCTTGCACGAGAGCTGCTGGCTATGGATCTTGCTCCTTCGAAAATCGACATTGGTAAACTGGCCAATGAATGGTATACCGAGCGCAACAACCACGATTCTATGCGCAGCTTCCTGGAGACTCGTCTGGGTTCATTCCCTCACGCAGATTCAGACGATTTGGAGCCACGCGACGTGGTTTTGTATGGTTTTGGACGAATTGGACGATTGGCTGCCCGCGAGTTGATCAAGCAAGCAGGTAAAGGACAACAGTTGCGTTTGCGCGCTATTGTTGCCCGTGGATTGGACGAAGTAACTTTAAAGAAGCGTGCTTCCCTGTTTGAAAACGATTCGGTTCACGGACGATTTGCCGGAACTATCGAAGTGGATGTTCCGAATTCTTGTCTGATTATCAACGGACAACGAGTTCAATTCATCTCATCTTCTGACCCATCGGCAATTGACTATACCGCGTACGGTATAGATAATGCTTTGCTCATTGACAACACCGGTATTTATAAGGACAAAGAGGCGTTGAGTGCGCACATGCGTGCAAATGGTGTAAGCAAGGTTATCCTCACCGCTCCCGGAAAAGAGATTCCAAACATCGTTTACGGCATCAACCACAAGGAGCTCGATCTTGAAGGAACCGATATCTATTCGGCAGCGAGCTGTACTACCAATGCCATTTCTCCGGTATTGAAAGTAATCAATGATAATTTGAGCATTGACCACGGACATATTGAAACGGTTCACGCGTACACCAACGACCAGAACCTGCTCGACAATATGCACAAAAAAATGCGTCGCGGACGTTCGGCAGCGATCAACATGGTGATTACCGAGACCGGAGCCGGAAAGGCCGTGACCAAGGTAATTCCTGAGTTGCAGGATAAACTCACTGCCAATGCCGTGCGCGTACCTACGCCCAATGGATCTTTGGCTATCATGCACTTGCACCTCAAGAACTCCACCACTAAGGAGGACGTACAGGCGATGCTCAAGGATGCGGCTTTGAACGGCGAATTGGTAAATCAGATCTACTATTCGGTGAATGAGGAATTGGTTTCGAATGACATCATCGGCAACGAATGTTGCTCGGTATTTGACAGTCCGGCCACAATCGTTTCACCCAATGGTAAGAATATCGTTTTGTACGTGTGGTACGACAACGAATTCGGCTACACCAAGCAAGTGATCCGATTGGCCAAATACGTAGCCAAAGTGCGTAGGAACATTTACTACTAAGAAACATTTTACTTCTCACGATAAAGGGTCGTCTCTACTTCAGAGGCGACTTTTTTTTTTCAGGCATTCGCCAAATGCCCATCCCAATAACCATTGGACCACAATTCACCCGACCCCTGTCGTGTGCTCAAACTTCATGTCGCGATCCCTAACTGAGCGATCGAAGTTA
>JAGQVX010000195.1 GCA_020437755.1 Flavobacteriales bacterium | reverse complement strand
CTTCACCCTCCCTTTCTTGATTAGGTAATCCGCTGCCCTTTGGTCTATTTCTTCCTGAGTGGAATTGCGGTTGCGCAGCAACCAGCTTTCCAACTCGCTTCTTTTGAAATAGAGTTTCTTTCCATTGGGCTTGTAGTGCGGAATGCTCCCTGCACTTGTCAACTTGTACAAGTGAGATTGGGAAAGTTCCAGATACTGGCAAGCTTCATTGAAGTTTAAAACTTCCTTTGTGTAAATCCCCTGGCTCTCAATCAGGCGTTGGAGATTGTCAAGACGTTCTATTATTTCGTCCATTGTCTTACTTATTGAAGAGTTAGAAATGGACACTTGGCCAAATGTCATCCTTGATTGTCAAGGACATAGCAAAGGTCAGAAGGGGTCTCTGGTAGTCTTGAAAATGGAAATTTCAGCCCGTGTAACAAGCTGAAATTCAATCACTTTAGGAAAAGAGTGGAAATTTAAAATGGTAAATTGACAGAAAATTACCGCAATTTAACCGAGGGGTAAACTGGTGAGCCAGTACTGAGAATCGATGTATTGCGCCAATGCTTCTGCATTTTGGCGGTAGTTTCTGAATTGCTTATCGAGGTTAGTCTGATAGCGGTGGTCAAGGAATTTACGAATATCAACGTCTTTAATGGGCTTAACGGGCTGAAAGGTGCGTTGATTGAAATATCCTTTCTTGATTAATTGGTGATAGATGGCTGCCAATTCATTTTTCATTCCGTGCTTATCGGTGAAGTTGTAGTTCTCATCAATGTACCCATTTTGGAAAAGGGATTCTTCAAAGCTTGCAAAGCGAGTAGGAGTTTTAATGATGGTTTCATAGGGTAGAATACCTTTCGCATCATTTCTTACGTCACCTGATATTGCCTTGAATAGTTTAGATGGTTGTGCTGCGAGTCGGGGGGCAGAAGGACTGGCAACCTGTATTTGTACAGCTTCCACAATATGTGAAGGATTTGGTGCCGTATGGTTGAAGTATGTCAGGTAAATATCATCCTCAGTAAGTGGTTCTTCTTTTAACTGATCAGGGAAACACTCCTGAACTTCCATGTACAGGCGGACAAGCTGGTGTTTGAGGTAGCAGATAATGAAAGCTTCATCATTGGTCGAGGTGGTGGTTTGCAAGGTGCCAAACTTTGGATCGTATTGTTCCGGGCTGTAATTCTGTTCCTGGATCACCTGAGCAATCTCCCGAAGCTTTTCATTGAGTGTTCTGGTCAATGCCATGTGAACGTGATACTTCTTGGCGTTGGCATTGATACTTTCATTCACCTGCTTGTGGAGGTGGTTCAGGTATTCAGTAGCTTCTGAATCTATCAGGGCTTGGAAGTATTTCCGCTTGTTGTTGAGTGCCTTGGGAAATGAGACTTCAAACTGAGGCTGTACCTGATAATATGCCTTTTTGAAGTCGTTCAAATCCTGCTTAAACTTCAATTCCGAAACACCCGACAATAACCACGGGCGAAGATCGAGAAACAGAATCCTGTTGTATGTTTCTAATGATGCGCTCATAGATCCAGTTTGATTTTGTTGGCGGCTTCCTTCTTCTTATCATCAATGATTTTTGCATAGACCTGGGTTGTTTTCAATTCCCTGTGGCCTAAGAGCTTTGAAACCGTGTAAATGTCTGTTCCGGCTGTAAGCTGTAATGTGGCATAAGTATGTCGGGCGCAGTGAAAAGTGATTGTTTTAGAGATTCCGGCTTTCATCATCCATTGCTGCAATTTCAGGTTATGCCAGGCTGAATATTTCAGCCCTTTGAAAACTCTCTCGTCTTTGTCCTGACGTTCGCCAAGCAAGCCAAAGGCTTGTTCTGAAATAGGGAGGGTTTCTGCACCTTTGGTTTTCTTTTGTCTGAAACGGATATAGTACCCCATATCATTGGAGTGCTGCACTTCAGACCAAAGGAGTTTATTTATGTCTGACCAGCGAAGCCCGGTAAGGCATGAAAATATGAAAGCTGTTTTCATCTGTGGAATTTCACATTCTGCTTTTACTGCTGCTTGCAGCTCTTCCAGTGTCAAAAATTCTCTTTCCGGTTCTCCTTGCTTGAATGCTTCTACACCTTCAGAAGGATTATGCGGAATAATTCCATCCTTCACAGCTTGCTTTAAGGCAGCCCGAAACTTGTTAAAATAGGAGTATTTGGAATTTTGAGATAGCTTCTGCACTCCATGGGCTATGGATTTTTTGTCCAGGTATTCTTTGAAGTCCTGCACGAACTCCCTATTCACAAATTCAAAGGAAATGTCCTGAGGCATGAACTTCTTAAAGTGTTTGATCATGCTATCCCAATTGCCGTAATTTCCTGCGCTGTCCTTGCGTTTATTGGCAAGCAGTTGCAGGTAGGCAGTGAAACTGCCTTTTAGCTTTTCACTGTCACGAAAACCGTAAGTGCCGTTTTGAATTTCAATCTGCCTTTGCGCTCGGATGGTTTCAGCCAATTGCTGGGTCTTTTTATTGATTTCCTTTTGCTCCTTGGTTTTCGGGTTAGGCTCTAGGTAGAGATTTAGGTATTCTGTTTTCCTTTTGCCCTTGTTGTAGTAATCAAGGTACAGGCTGGTCTTTCCGCCCTGGTTCCTTTGTCTGAGTGTTACTTTCATGCCTGAAACAGTTTATCGATTTCGGTTCTCCTTATTATGGTTCGTCTACCCAGTTTGGCCGCTTTGATTGTGCCGGACTTGATTTGACGGTAGATAGTCATGCGACTTGCCCCAAGTAGCTTGCAGGTTTCTTCGATACTTAAAAAGTCTTTGCTCCCTAACTGATCTTCTTGGAACTCTAAACGCTGGTGGGAGACAGGAGCTACTTCCTGTAGCTTAGTATCCCGCTTGCGCTTCTTGTAATTTCGGGATGCACATGTATGGCTACAGAATTGGGTAACCGTAGTCTTTGCGATGAATGACTCACCACAGTGCTGACAGATCTTCGGTATCTCAATGTTGCTGCTCACGTGTTTCCTTTTGTGGGCTTGTTTCTGTCACTGGATGTATCTGATTGTATCAGTATGTATCCTGATGTAACATCATCTCGCCATTGCTCAAAAAATCTGTTGCTACCAACAAACTTGTTTCTAGTAACAACTGATTAGCAACAAATATACGGAAAAAAAGGGATAATTAGCAACAAACAAAGGAAGGAAAAACAGCCTAAATGATAGTAAAAGAAGGGTTTAGCGTATGAAAGGAAAGTAACTTACTTTCCGATGCAAAACCTCCCAAAAATATTCCCTAATAAATCGTCGGCGGTGATTTCGCCGGTGATTTCGCCGAGGTGGTAGAGGGCCTTGCGAATGTCGATGGCCAGGAAATCGCCGGTGAGGGCGGTGTTGAGTCCGTTGCGGACGTCGGTGAGGGACTCGAGGGCGCGCTGGAGGGCTTCGTAGTGGCGGATGTTGGTAACGACTTGTGAAGTTTGGGACAGGCCGGATTTGATGTGTGCGGTGAGTCGGTTTTGCAACTCGCTGAGCCCCTCGCCGCTCTTGGCGCTGATGTATAGTACGTCGTCCACCCGGGGACTGTCGGCGGCCATCAGGTCGCACTTGTTGGCGAGTACAATGACCTGTTTTTCGCCTCCCTTTTCGCGCAATTCGTCGTGCAGGGCATCTTTTCGTTCCTTGGTCAATTCCCGGGCATCCGCCAAATGCAGTACCACCGACGCCTCCCGGGCTTTGTCCCAGCTGCGCTGGATACCTTTGGACTCAATTTCATCTTCCGTTTCCCGGATGCCCGCGGTGTCTATAAACCGAAACTGAATTCCGTCTATAACCAGGGTATCCTCCACCGTATCACGCGTGGTGCCGGCTATGTCGCTCACAATGGCCCGCTCTTCGTTGAGCAAAGCGTTGAGCAGCGTCGACTTACCCATATTGGGTGCCCCAATAATAGCCACCGGCACGCCCTTCTTCACTACGTTTCCGGTGGCAAACGAATGCAACAACTTATTGATCATAAGCACAATGCGGTCCACCAAGTCTTTGAGATCCTGTCTATCGGCAAACTCCACATCTTCTTCGGAAAAATCGAGTTCCAACTCAATAAGCGACGCAAAATCGATCAGTTCTTGTCGCAAGGAGTTGATTTCCTTACTGAATCCGCCACGCACCTGGTTCATGGCCAAACCGTGAGCTGCTTCCGACTCCGAGGCAATCAGGTCGGCCACAGCTTCCGCTTGTGAAAGATCCATTTTACCGTTCTGAAAGGCACGCATGGTGTACTCGCCGGGTTGAGCCAGTCGGGCGCCGCGCTGAAGGCAGGCCTTGAGGACCTGCTCCTGGATATATGTTGATCCGTGACAGGCAATTTCTACCGTGTCTTCTCCGGTGTACGAATGCGGTCCGGGGAAAAGGGTAACCACGACTTCATCCAGCATGCGATCGTCTACCCGAATGACCCCAAAAAACACACGCTCTTCTCCCCTATTGTGGAGATCTCGCGAGAACAGTTGGTCGCAAATGTGAATGGCCTGTGGGCCCGACAAACGGATCAAGGCTATTGCCCCCACTCCCGGAGCTGTACTGATGGCACAAATAGTATCGTCACGGAAAAACTCACGCATGGGGCAAAGGTAGTCAGACTAACTCTACGAATGGTATATCAGAAGTAAATGACTATCCGCAACCCCTCACCAGTGGCACTGATTTAAGTCTGACGGCCTGAATTAGCAGGGCGTTCAGCGGGT
>JAGQVX010000194.1 GCA_020437755.1 Flavobacteriales bacterium | reverse complement strand
TTATATCAATGGATGTGATAAGTTCCAATGCATTGATTTCGGGGGAGATTACCACTTCCGATAAACTAATGGGCTTTTCGTACAATACAAATTTGATTTCCTCCTGCAGATTATCAATGACTTTGTACTGAACGTCGAAGCTAATGTGTGTTGCTTTAAGCGTGTCACCCACAGCAATCTGATCCACCATGAATCGCCCCTGTTCGTCGGTATGGGCATGAACACCCTTGGATGTGTTGATCACATGGGCTCCTGGAATTCCTTCGCCAAGGCGGTCCAGAACCGAACCACTAACTGATTGGGCACTGCACACGCCGGCCCAGGAAACAACAATTGCCAGTAATACTATACGCATCATCTAAATAAACAAGAAGGACAAAGTTAGTGTATTGAGAATCCCAATTGTCACGGAGACAAAACAGATTCCCTATTGCACTTCAGCCGAGTATTTGATTGCCTGATAAATCACGCTGGGCCCCGAATACGGCGCTTGTCCATTTGCCTTTATGGCATACCTTACTTAATCGAGAATCAACGATTCATGAAGTACTGCTGCAGACCTACAATAGGCTTCTGAAGC
Organism: Flavobacteriales bacterium; assembly: GCA_020437755.1. Taxonomy (GTDB): domain Bacteria; phylum Bacteroidota; class Bacteroidia; order Flavobacteriales_D; family Sanyastnellaceae; genus JADFAK01. The sequence goes on along the minus strand of JAGQVX010000194.1, from coordinate 4,152 downwards.
AATACTCCCATGGTGCCACCTTCATTCTCAAGGACTTCCCGGAGGATATCTTTGAAATACCAGGCAATTGACCCCACGAAATGCACCGGATACTTTTGCCAATTGGTGTAGCACTTTACGTGAATATCGATGAACTCCGAAAAACACCGGTAAACCAAATCATGAGCATAAGGATCTTCGCTGTGTTCCTGAAGAAAGTGACTCAAACTCGCGAGGTATACGTTTACGCCTTTTTCCTGATACACCTTGGAAATAACCTTATCGCTGGTCAGTCCGGAATACTCGAAGAAGGCATTAGAAATATGCTCGGGCATCTTTTTATAGAAGAAATCACGAATCAACTGCTTGCCCATGTGCGAGCCACTTCCTTCGTCGCCCAATACATGCGCCAGCGAGGGCACTTCTTCGTGGATATTCTTACCATCGTAAAAGCACGAATTACTTCCGGTCCCCAAAATACAGGCAATTCCGGGTTGATCGTGACACGTGGCCAGAGCTGAGCCGTCCAGGTCATGTTGCACCTCTATTTGCGCATGCGGAAAAACCGCCTGCAATCCGCGCGACATGATCGCCTTGAGGGCTTCTGTACTTGACCCGGCGCCGTAGAAATGTACCTCCGTAACCAGAAAAGCCTGATTGCGAATTACTTCTTCTTTTCTCAATACATCCGCAATGAACGTTTCATCGTGGAAATACGGATTGAGGCCTTTGGTTGTAAAGGAAATGGGAGTATTTCCGTCGAGCAGCACCCAATCCGTATTGGTGCTGCCGCTATCAGCTATTGCTATCATTAAGCTAGTTTTCCTATCAGGTCGGCTAGTCGTGCGGCATATCCCGCCTCATTGTCGTACCAGCCAAAAATCTTTATTGTTTTTCCATCCGCTTTCGTGAGCGGTGCATCAAAAATAACAGAATGTGTATTTCCTACAATATCGCACGAAACCAAAGGGAGCTCCGAATATTGCATTATCCCCTTCAATCTGCCTTGAGCTGCCTCTCGCATCGCGGCATTCACTTGTTCAGCCGTAGCTTCCGTTTTTAGATCCACCACGGCATCGGTAATGCTCCCTGCTGCAACGGGAACGCGAATGGCCACTCCATCCAGTTTCCCTTGCAAATGCGGAATCACTTTACCCACCGCCGAGGCCGCCCCTGTAGTGGTAGGAATGATAGAAAGGGCCGCAGCTCGTGCCCTGCGCAAGTCTTTATGCGGTGCATCCTGCAGACGTTGATCGGCAGTGTAGGCGTGGATGGTGGTCATGTACGCCCGCTCTACGCCAAATTTTTTATCCAGTACATCAATCATAGGTGCCAGACAATTCGTGGTGCACGATGCGTTGGATAGTATGGCCGGGGCATTGCTCAGCAAATCGTCATTCACGCCCAGCACAACCATAGGAACGTCCCCTTTTGGCGGAGCCGAAAGGATAACCCGTTTGGCGCCTGCCGTAATATGCGCGTTCAACTGCTCAGCTGATCGAAACCGACCGGTACATTCCAATACCACATCCACCCCCAGTTCTTTCCATGGAAGACGCGCCGGATCGGGCTCCTGAAGCATCAGGACTCGCTTGCCATTCACAGTCATGGTTTCCTCGTCTACGCTGATGTCGGCCGAAAAATGCCCCTGAGCACTATCATAGGCTAACAAATGCGCCAATGTGCTGTTGTCGCCCAAATCGTTAATGGCCAGCACTTCAATGTCGTTTCTATGAGCGAGGTGACGGAACGTCAACCTTCCGATTCTTCCAAATCCGTTGATTGCTACTTTCATATTTATATTGAGATAATCTTCGATACTCTAAATTCTTCTGCACTGGGTCGAACCACTGTGGTAAAGACCTCCTCCAGCGGGGTGTACACCACTTCATCATTGATGATTCCGGCCATTACATTGGTCATGCCGTTGCGAAGCGCCTCTACGGCCGCCACACCCAGTCGCGAAGCCAGTACCCGATCGGCACAGGTAGGCGACCCACCGCGCTGGATATGTCCCAAGACCGTAACGCGGGTTTCCAGATGCGGCATGTGACGTTTCACTTTCTCAGCCACAGTAAAAGCCCCTCCATTGGCATCCCCTTCAGCCACGATGACGATGCTGCTGGTCTTTCCACTTGCCGCGTTTCGCTCCAGTAAAACCACGAGTTCGTCGATGGAAAGATCCTCCTCAGGTAATAGAATAGCTATGGCGCCGGTTGCCAGACCGCTTTTCAACGCAATAAATCCGCTGTCGCGCCCCATCACTTCCACAAAGAAAATCCGGTCGTGAGAACGGGCGGTGTCACGCAGCTTGTCTACCGCGTCAATTACGGTGTTGGTTGCCGTGTCAAACCCAATAGTATAGTCGCTGCCGTACAGGTCGTTGTCGATGGTTCCGGGCAAACCTACAATGGGAATTCCGTGTTCCTCATTGAGTTTCTGAGCTCCTGCAAAGCTGCCGTTTCCTCCAATGATCACCAGGGCGTCCAGACCCCATTCCTGCAATTTGGCGAATGCCTTACTCCTGCCCTCCGGATGTCGAAAAGCCTCACAACGCGACGATTGAATAATGGTGCCACCCCGGTTGATGATCCGGTTCACATCGCGCAGTCCAATAGGATCCATATCGCCCTCCATCATTCCTGCGTATCCCCTGCGGATGCCGATGCATTCTATATTGTAATAGTGGCACGACCTCACCACAGCCCGCAGCCCCGCATTCATTCCGGGAGCATCTCCGCCCGAGGTCAAAACTCCTATTTTCCGGATCGTATCATTCATAACTTTTCAAGCTCCAATGCAGGCTCTAAGCTATGAATTTTCAAGGTAGTTGAGCCCACGTATGTTCGTTTCGCGTGTGACTTTCATCAGGAGTACGCGTCACAAGCAGGTATGCCATTCGGCAAATGTCAAATTGGCGTTATATTTGTCGCGCACTCAACACTTGAAGCCCTGCTAAGATGAAAAAAGTCATTGTTCTTTCCCTGATTACCACGCTGATCGTAGCCTGCGCCCGCGTTCCCATTACCGGTCGTCGACAGGTAAACCTCCTCCCCGAGAGTGAAATGATTTCCATGAGCCTTACTGCTTACAGCGATTTCCTGTCTCAAAACCCTCCGATGTCAGACGCCAGTCCGGACGCTCAGATGGTGAAGCGACTGGGAGCGCGTATTCAGGGAGCTGTGACCAAGTTTTTGGAGAAGGAAGGACAAACCAAGCGCATTGAGAATTTCGCCTGGGAATTCAATTTGGTCGATGACCCTACTATAAATGCGTGGTGCATGCCCGGCGGAAAAGTTGTGGTGTATTCAGGTATTCTAGATGTAGCGCAGGATGAGAAAGGTTTGGCAGCAGTGATGGGACACGAGATTGCCCACGCCATTGCCCGTCATGGAAACGAGCGTATGAGTCAGCAATTGCTTATTCAGGCCGGAGGTGTTACCCTCGGAGCATTGGTTCAGGAACAACCCGCATTGGCGCAGGAGTTGTTTGCATTGAGCTATGGCGTAGGCACCGGATTGGGCAGTTTAGCCTTCTCCCGCAATCATGAAACCGAAGCCGACAAGATGGGACTGATTTTTATGGCTATGGCCGGTTATGACCCGCACGAGGCCGTTAAATTCTGGGAACGTATGTCGGCCTCAGGCGGCGCCGAACCACCGGAATTCCTCAGCACCCACCCCAACCATGACACCCGTGTCAATGACCTCAACGCTTTTATGCCTGAGGCCATGAAATACTACGAAACCCCGAATTGATATCGGCCCATTTCCCCCGTAGAGACGCGATTTATCGCGTCTCAATCGTTCGTAAAGGAATCAGTTTACACACCACCCATTGACGCGATTTATCGCGTCTCAATCGTTCGTAAAAGAATCAGTCTACACCCCAAGTGTAGCAATCACATCCCCTCCGCAATTTGAAATTCAAATTCGCGCACCCCATTTTCTCCTTTTTCGGTGACGAATATGTGGTTGTTATGGACACGTAAAACGGTATGGACCCGGGTGCCGTAGCCGTACATCTGCACGTTGAGGGCCGAGAGTTGCTGTTCTTTGTCGGCAGGGACCCCGGTTGCCGGCAGTTGATCGACTGGATAAGTTTGTCGGTTCTCAAGCATATGCAACAATTCATTGTTCCAGCCGGAAGGATCAACGCTTTTGAGAATGCGCT
>JAGQVX010000193.1 GCA_020437755.1 Flavobacteriales bacterium | reverse complement strand
CAGGAGTTTTTGAGACTTCTCCAGGATTTCCACCTCCGCCTCCGGATGATTTTCCTTCACGGCCAAAGCAGCAAAAAAACACGCTGCACCACCTCCTATGGTTGCTACTTTTTTGATGCGACGAAGGTAGGTAGATTATTGTTCGGAGATGAGCGAAAGTATTCGAAGCAGGTTTGAACCTTAGTAGGGCTCTGCATTTGGTTGCCATGCGTTCCGATGCTTGTGCATTTTGGAACAACTATGGAGTTCCTAAAGAATATTCCCGTCGTCGCGCATGATTGATGACGATATGCCGACTCGCATTCGACCTTTCTTCTTTGATTCGTCACAGATTTGAGGTGAAACAAAGTTGCTCCTGGTGCGTCTATGGTGTATATTTGAATCACCAAAACGGAATCAATGCCAAGACAAAGTATTACGTTCACGACGCCCAACGATGAATGGCTGAATGCCCAGGTCAGCAGTAGGGAGTATAATTCGAAGAGTGAAGTTATCAATGATCTCATTCGCAGAGCCCGTGCGGAACAGGAGCAAATAGAATATGTGCGTGCAAGATTGAAAAGGGCTGAGGATAGCGGATTCACGGATTTATCAGCCGAAGAAATTCGTCAGGAAGTTCGAAATGAACTTGGTCTGAATGGCTGATTACATTCTTAGCGAAGCCGCTAAAGCTGATTTGAAGAATATATATCGATTTGGTTATCAATGATTTGGTGAGCAACAGGCAGACAAGTATTACTCAGGACTGATTGCATGTTTCGAAGAGATAGCCAGGAACCCATTGCAATTCCAGCGTGTTCCTGAATTAGGTGCATATAGACGACATGTATATGTGGCCGATAGTATTTACTACAGGATAGTTGGAGGCAGAGTTGAGATTATGGCTATCATTGGAAGGCAGGATATCCAGATCCGATTATAGGTTTTGATCACAATCCTCCATGGATGCCTCTATCGCATCACCACCAAACGATGCATCTTATGGATGGCCCCGGCAAATATAGCCACTACGTACTCTCCGTTTTCCAGATGAGATAGGTCGAGGCTTTGGTTTGTTGATAAGACCTTCGCACAGACTTCCCTGCCCATGAGGTCGAAGACCTGAACGTTTAGTAGTTCATGGTGTGGCGATTCAATGGTAATCATGTCTGAAGTAGGGTTGGGGTAAATTGCCCAATTGGATTCCCCGGTTTCGCCAACTTGATCCAAAACATCAACAGTGATTGTGAAACTGCATGTACCCTCATTTCCGGACTCGTCCATAACGGTGAATGTGATCAAATGATTCCCCGCTTCGAGATCTAAACCCGGTGCGGGCGATTGCACGATGGATAGGTTTGCTCCTATGGTGCAGGCGTCATTAGCCATCAGGCTGCTTGAAGTTGTGAAATCCTCAAGTACGTATTGGTCTGGTGGAACCAATGTTATTATTGTGTCGGCCTGACAGGTAACTTCGGGAGCTGTGATGTCAACAACTGTGACTTCAGACAAACAAGTTGCGGTGTTGCCTGCGGCATCCTGACCTTGCAGCGTGACCGTATTCACGCCCACGTCGGCGCAGTTGAAGTTAGAGGTGGTCAGACTCAAGGATAGTGAGCAGTTGTCGGTGCTGCCCTGGTCAACTTCGTTGGGAGTAATTGCGGCTTGACCGCCTGCGTCGAGTTCTACCTCGATATTCTGACAGGTCATTTCCGGGGCGATGAGGTCTTCAACGGTTACCTGAGCTGTGCATGTTGTGGTGTTTTCCGAGGCATCGCTCGCGGAAAGTGTTATGGATTGCATGCCCAGATCGTCACATGAAAACTCATAGGTGTTTTGCTCAAGAGTTGCCTCGCAATTGTCAGTGTAGGTCAGTACGAGTTCGCCAGACTGCACCTCAGCCATTCCGTCTTCATTCAATTGCACCGTAAGGTTCTGACACTCGATTTCGGGGGCGATGACATCTTCGATGGTCACTACGGAGGTGCAGGTTCCCTCATTGCCATGAATATCGGTAACAGTCACGAGTACGGGCAATGCTCCCAGGTTATCGCACGAAAATGCTGATTCGCTCAAACTTTCGGAATCTATACCGCAGTTGTCGGCCGATTCCACAAGGACCTGTTCCAGGGCCAATGTCGCCATTCCTTGTTCGTTGAGTTGCAAGGTAACATCGCCACAAACCGCAGCGGGAGCTTCAATGTCGGTTACCGTAACGGTATAAGCACACGTGGCAGTCAGCCCCTGGGAGTCTGTGGCGGTAAATGCAACCTCATTCATCCCAACCGGGAAAAGAGATCCGTCGGGAAGGCCGTCGGTCTGTACGGCTTCAATACTGCCGTCTTCAAGATCTGATGCGAATAGGATTTCCAATTCAACCAGTGCTCCACAAGCTCCCTCATCGGTGTTGAGAGTGAGGTCGTTGGGGCAGGTGATGCTCGGTGCAGTGTTGGGTAGGTTTCCGAATGCCCGCATGACGCCAACCTGTCCGGCCTCGGTCGTCGAAAAGTCGATATATCCGGTAGCCAGAATGTCACCCGCACCGCTAATGGCAGCCGAACTACTGGCCTGTCCCAACAAGGTCGCCGTGAGCGACCAGGTGTCACCGCTTCTCTCGTATATGCGAGGAACGGTCCCCAGGACCGACATGACCGAACCGTCGTGGTTGAGGCTGACTGATTTTCCAAGGCGTTGTGCTGTGCTGCCGGTGATATTGGTGTAGACCCAGCTCTCTTCATTGGTGCGGTCAATAACGATTACCTTCCCCGCATTGCTGCCGCCATCGGTGTTTTGCTCGGCGCCTTTGGCGAAAAAATTGCCGTCACCACTCATAGATAGAAAGCTGGGGCCGGCATTGGTGCCATCATCTCCCACGAGCATCATGTTAACCGTGCTGGTCCAAACATCATTTACCTCATCGAAATAGTGGATCCAGTTTTGACCGCTGAACATCACTCGGGTTCCATCGGCGCTGATGGCCGATGCACGCATGGTTTCATTTGCCGACCTTGCTGCCGATAGCACCCAATCGTTGCCGTCGTATTCATGGACGTAGCAGAGAGAGCCCTTTGTTGATGCTACGACAAAACCATTGTTTGAAAGCGCAACCGACGCACCTGAGCCTTGTGCTGCGCCATCCAGGGAATTGCCCAAAAGTGTCCAGTCGTCATTGGAATACGAGTACACATTCACACTTCCGGCTCCATCGTCCGACCAGGGCCGGGCCACGGCCAGAATAGTTCCATCTTCATTCAGACTCAGCGCTGCTCCCGATTCTTCGTCGTTGTTGGCACCAATCAGGGTGGACCCCATCTGAACCCAATTACCACCTTCGAGGCGATACACGCGGACCATGCCATTGTAGTTCATTCCATTCTCATTGGCAAATGGTGCCCCCACGGCAATGGTGCTACCATCATCGCTAATGCTCACCTGAAACCCAAACTCACCATATTCAGCCGTTCCCGGAACATCCTGGCCAATTTGGTCCCATTGTCCAAATAAGCTTAGCGAAGTAACCAGAGATACAATAACAAGGAAGAATTTCATAGTGATGAATGGTTTTGAGGCCGGTTGCAGGTACAGCAGCACCAAACGGCAGGTGAATTTTCGTAGCGAAGATAGGGAAAGTGGGGGAGGGGATGAGGACATCAGGAGTTTGAGGGTGTAGTTTTGGGGACGGTGTCAAACGTTATCTGGTTTTTTAGGTAGTATTCTTGTTTTGCAGACTGCAACCGAAACCATGGGCATGCACAAAAATCCGAACCATCATTGCTGGTCTTGTGTTCTTGCCTTTCATTTGGCTCATGTTGGAGCCTTTGGCCTCTATGTTTTGTGCGTCAGCAATGTTTTACCCTTGGTTCAAATTCTCCACTATTTCATTCAATAAATCATCAAACTCTGTAGTCTCGCCGTGAATCATACTTTCCTGCATTTCTTTATAATCTGACCTGAAATCGTCCAAGAGATTTTCCGGAGGAACTATGTTCAGTGCTTTTAATGTTAGTTTATCGTAATCGGTGGTTTGCATTGGAGTTATCGCCTTCCTGTGTGCTATGATACTTTCGAAAAGTTCCTGATTTGACACAGCTGATTTCCCGTATTCTGAATTTAGGATCTGTCCGAGATCGTAGAAGTGTCTGGACATTCTTAAGTACCGGATCTTTTCCTTTGGCTTTTGAAACTCTTCATGCAAGAGGATCAGTTTTTCGAGAAATGTCTTTTGCGGAATTGTGGCGCTGACGGAAAACGCGCTGTCTGTGAATGCAGCTTCCGGGTACTGGTCATCTATCCATGATTGCAACTCTATTTGCTGATAGGGTTCTATTAACGACCGTGCGCTTACCTCAATTTTGACTTTGGGTTGGAGGTATGGAACTTCATTATTATCATAGATCGAATTGTAGTTCACCAAGATCGTCTCGGGATCCTGATCGGAAACCTGTGTGTTTTCCACCACTAATTCATACGAGTAATCACCTACCCCAAACGCATCCAGTTGTTTCTTCAGCAGTTCCTTCAATTCTCCTGAAACGAAAGCATGATTTGCTTTTCTAAGTTTTCGAATTTGCCCTTTATTGAGATCTCCTTCAAAACCAAGGTATCTTCTGTCAATTCCGAGATCAATATCTTCCGAGAAACGTTTGATCAGATTAAATGCCTTGCTTAATGATGTTCCTCCTTTAAAAATGAATTGAGGGGCTAACTCTGATGAAAAGATCATTTTTAGCATGAGGGTTACCCAAACATCCTTTTCAACTGCCTGAGGCGGTACACCTGTTTTGTTGGAAACATCCTGATAGAT
>JAGQVX010000192.1 GCA_020437755.1 Flavobacteriales bacterium | reverse complement strand
GAATAAGTAAGTCTTAGTGAGCAGTTCGGATGCGTTCTGCGATTTCCGCCAGTTCCTCTTGTGAAATTTCCAGTTTTGGACGTTCGAAGTTGATGTCGCTGACGTGTTGGAGTGGAATCAAGTGAATATGCGCATGAGGTACTTCCAATCCAATGACAGCCACACCGATACGCTTACACGGAATGGCCTTCTTCAATTGTACAGCAACAGCTTTTGCGAAAACATGCATGGATGCCAGCAGTTGGTCGTCCATATCGAAGATATAGTCAATTTCTACCTTCGGAATTACCAGCACATGGCCTCTCGCCAAGGGCATAATATCAAGGAAAGCGAGGAATTGGTCGTTTTCAGCAATCTTATGGCAAGGAATATCTCCTGCGATGATTTTAGAAAAGATGCTCGCCATTGGATTAGCGGTTGATTTCGAGAATTTCAAATTTGATCATACCTGCAGGTACCTGCACTTCCGCAACTTCTCCTACTTCTTTTCCAAGTAGTCCTTTGCCGATAGGGGAGTCAACAGAAATTTTCTTTTCCGCAAGATTGGCCTCGTTTTCAGCAACAAGGGTGTATTCCACTTCCATGTTGTTATTGAGGTTTTTAATCTTCACGCGTGAGAGGATGTAAGCTTTGCTGTCGTCTACCTGGCTTTCATCTATGAGGCGGGCATTCGCCAAAAGGTTTTCCATTTTGGCAATTTTCGCCTCCAACAAGCCCTGAGCTTCTTTGGCAGCATCGTATTCCGCATTCTCGGAAAGATCTCCTTTATCGCGTGCATCTGCTATTTGGGAGCTGATGCGCGGCCGTTCAATGGCTTTGAGTTGATGTAATTCGTCTTTGAGGCGTTGTAGGCCTTCTGCAGTATAATAACTAATGTTTGACATGATAATGCCTCCCGTCGTTAATTTGAAATTCTGTGAGTGTGTCTGTCAGAGGTACAGACAAAAAAAGAGAAAACCCTTAAATAAGGGCTTTCTCGAATATAAGACAAAGTTATAAAATAATCCTTATCAGAGGTCGAAATGTATTCCAATTGAGTGAACACCACCGAATGGGTTGGTCACGCGGTAAGAATAATCAAGACCCAATTTTGAACCACTTTCGCTCACATTGATCTGAGCTGAGAGTCCGGCTGTTGGTCCGGTATAAGCGGTCATGCTGTCGTCACTTGAAGTGATATCCGTTTCCCAGAGGTATCCTCCGCGGAAGTAGAACATTTCGTTGAACTGAAGTTCAGCACCAATTCCAAACTGATCGTAAGTGAATGAGTTACTGGTGAACTGTCCGCTAGCAGTAAGACCGAGTTTTTCGGTCAACAGGAAGTCGTAAGAAGCACCGATATTCACCAATGATGGCAACTCATACTTGGCCGAGCGTTGCTCTACGGTGAGTGAAGTACCATTAGCAAGGATACCTGTAACGGTCAAACCGTCTCCTTTGAACTGCATGGGAGGCCCAACGTTTTTCAACGAGATACCAAATTTGATGTGATCACGCTCACCGGTAGTGTAGCGTATACCGGCATCAAAAGATACACCCTGCGCCTTCACATTGGAAATAGCTTCCGACAAGATACGCATGGTAATACCACCGGTAATACTGTTCGAGAATTCGCGGCAGTATGAAACACCAATATTGGCATAAACCGGACTGAAGTTACCGATACCTCCTTCGGGAAGATCCGCAGTCGTTACCTCGAGGTCGCCAAAAGTCATGGCGGCTACCGATAGTGCAATTACGCCTGCGTCTCCGACACGTTGTCCCAATCCAACTGCATTAATGCTAATACCTGTTCCTACGAGATAATTCGTATTGGTAAAAGCGATTTCTGTGCGTTCAATTGAGGACAGTCCGGCAACATTCAGAAACTGTGATTCGATACCCGTGATGGATGCCATATTGCTGCTGGCCAAACCTGAACTACGAGCCCAGGGATTGATCAACAATTGTCCCACCCCGGCTGAACCGGCGCGATCTGGGTTACCTGCTGTCAGGGTTGTGCTCGTGAGCATTGCCAGCCCCAACATGCCGGCTCCAACTAATCTATAAAGTGACTTCATAATCATCTTTTTCTCCAATTCAATTCTTAGAAATTATCCAAATCCACCGGACGAAGAACTCCGAACCACTTGAGGATCTTTTCTCCAACGCCAGGAACGTCGATGTGGATGATATACACCCCACCGGCAATAGGAACATTGCGGTGGTTCTTCAAGTCCCAATCCAGCGATGTGGTTGGATCGGCCTTGTCGTAGTGACGAACCAAGGTTCCATTCACCGTGTAGATGTTGATCGTACACACCTCCGGAAGGTTGGTAATCTTCACGCGGTTGTCCAGCTTGCTGCTTTCGTACTCACTGAATGCATAATATGGGTTTGGTACCACATTAATTTCATCCAGAATGCTTTCCAGCGTAGCTGACTCATTGGTCTCTGTCGCAATATCACGAGTAGTGAAGCTGTACAACGGAGCCCAGTAGTTTTCGCTCAGGAGTGTATCCGACACATCACTGGTGATGGGCGAGTAGTAGGTGTATGGCTTGGCTACACGTAGCTTCACACGTACATCGTTAGGAATCAATCCATCTTCCGGATCGAGCATCTCGTAGTCTTGGTTGAGCAACGACGATCCCACCCAGGTACAAGCCTGGAACACACGGCGGCGGTTCAGGTTGCTGGCATTGGTTTCCAATCGGTCATACACATAGTCACCGCCGTCATAAGCAGGCATGTTGTTGCTGTTGTCGTCTTCGTAACGTTGGTTCTTGAATACATAGATCCAGTGCTGACCACCGGCGAAGATCTGCAGATCCAAATCAGGCACCTGATTCGAAAGGTCACCCTGCTCACGTGGAGAAGGGTTCCAGATCATATCGTTTCCGCGGTCACCGGTCATCCATGAGTCCTCTCCAAAGGCCATGTTCAAACGCTCACCGGTTTCCACATCAATGGCATATCCGGGGAACCAACCCATACCGATGGTTTGTCCGTGGAACTCCGCTTCAGAAGCGTTTCCACCTTCAGCCACAGTACGACCGTTCTTATCTACCGATGCATGTCGGCGCAGACCCATCTTGAAGGCATCACCACCCATGAGCGACTGAGCCAAATCAGGAATCGACTGCATTTCCAATACTGCACAGCGGGTCCACTTGCTCTTGTCGGAAGTGATCACCACATCCACGTTGTTCAATCCACGAATGTTGGAGTTGAAATCTCCTCCGGCACTCGACAGGTCACCGTCGATACCTTCTACTGTTGGAGCAACGTTCACCATATTGATGCTCGATCCATCAGGAAGGGTTACCGTACCACTGTGTGACACCAGACAGTAAGGCGACCAGGTTCCGTTGATGACCCCTTCGTACACCTCATCGGCATCCCAGAAGTTGCCCGCTTCCTCATCATCAAAGATGATTTCGGCTTCGAGTTCTTCCGAGCTTTGATTACCGGCACGAATCCAGTTCAACTCGGTAAATCCTTCACCGTCTTCAATACCCAACAACCATGGACGGGCAGGGTCATCAAATTCGATTTCTCCAGAAAGCAATTCGGTAAAGTGATTTACCTCTTCGCCATCATCATCCAAGTATACATATTGGTCCCAGGTGATCGACAATCCCCAATCCAAAAGGAGGAACTCATCGTGAACATCAAATGGACGAATCGCATGAATGGTATCTTCATCAGTCACATTCACCAACATCCAGTACACGCTGTCTGAATCCAATCCTTTGTAGTCAGGATCAAGCATCAGCTTGAAGTCGGCTGCCGGCAGACGAGTAGGGTCAATCACCTTCACATCTACAGGACCACCCCCACGAACGTAGGTTACTTCGTCGGCAAATACGTTCTCAACGATATAGTCTTCCGATTCCTGAGAAATCTCCAGAATGTTGGTACCACATCCACGACCTTCCAGTCGGGTCATGGTAACACCGTCGCCATATGAAGCGAAGATGTTTGTACCACCTGCTTCCGGACTAACATCGTGAGGAATGGCAGATATAACACGAATCGAACCTGAAGAACCTTTACGAGAAGATTTAAATTGTTCAATCTGACCTTGCTTCGATACGAAGTCGTAGTCAAGGTAGTTGTTATATCCGTAGGCAATCGCCATGAAGTAGTACGTCTTGTGATTGATCAGTCGCGTATCACCAGTGGCAAACGCGTCATTAGTCACCTGGAATGTGTGAGAGATGCCTTCATCAGCACCGTCTACCATCAACGTTGGCACAACTTGATCCATAGTTGGGTCATACACAAAGTTGATTGCCTGGTCAATACCATCCTGAACGTCACATTGGAAGATCAAACGAGCCTTATTCACGTCAGACAACTCATCTGGAGAAACTTTCTCGTCAACAACCTGATAGATCATATAGCCTTGGAATTGGTATGATCGTGCGGCTGAATCCAATGGTTCTCCGTCTATAGCTTCAGGAACAATAGGGTCAAATCCAAACAGGTCTTCATTGTACTTAGTTTCGCGGTAGTTGTTGCTGATCGGATTGTCATTGGTCAATGACAAGATCAATTCGCGATTCAATTCTTGAATGGTCAAATCCGGTGCATCAGGACCTTCAACAATTTCGAAGCAGTTATCGAAAAGTGCCTGTGCTTTATCATCTGCAATTCGCACCAATTCTACTGATTCAAACGGGTCTCCACTTGTTGCACGGGCATATACAACCCCTACCGTAATGTTGTTGTAGTCACCCGGCTCAAGCGTAAACGGTCCGGCTGATTGAATAAAGCGACGGTCGTTTGGAGCGTTTCCGCTAGAAACTTCTGTCCAAGGTTCTGTAATGATACCTTCGGTACCCCAGTGGTTAGG
>JAGQVX010000191.1 GCA_020437755.1 Flavobacteriales bacterium | reverse complement strand
CTCTTCCAACGATTCAATAGGCTCGTCATCCACTTGTACGATCAAGTCGCCGGCTTCCAATCCGCTTTCCTCAGCCGCAGTTCCGCCAATGACTTCGCTTACCAGGGCACCTACGCTGGCCGATTCTTCTTCATCGGCCGACTTGAGTTTAACGCCTAGGAAGCCCTTAAACTCATGACCTTCAGGGAAGAATGAAATGTCGTAATTCTGAATTTCCTGATCGCCATCCAGCTTTCGAATACTGATTTCAAATGCTTGTCCGTCTTTGAGTTGTCCAAACTCATCCAACAAATCCAATTGGTGCAGAATGTCTTCTATGTCCTGACCTTCTTCAAGATCAAATTCTTCGTAGAATTCCTCAGTTGAGCCATCCTGACTCCGTTTGATTTTCACCTTGGCTTTCCCGTTGTCCTGAGCCTGACCGGGAATAGAGTACATCACAAGTAGTAGAGCAGAGAAGAGATACGTAGAGATTCTTTGCATACGAAAAGGGGTTTGGTTATTACGCTTCGCTAAGGTATCTGCCTTTGTGTTTAGTCGCTGTTAAAAGGTTTAAAAGAATGTTAAGCCCTTGGAATATTAACATTTATTGAAGGGGTGCGATGGCTCTAAAAGACTCATAATCAAAAATATAAGAATGGTGGCGCTCGGAATGGGCGCTTGAGCACTCCATAATGAATCAATTATTCTTCCCGGAAAAAAGGAATGAGGTGCATGTCAATCAGGTGAACACCTTGATAGTAGTGGTGCAAAATATCAGGGTAAGGTATTCCTTCGCGCGCCATGCGAATGGCGCCTTCCTGACATAAGCCCACCCCATGACCGAATCCGCGACCCGTGAGGTGGACATGGTCTTCCAGTTCTTCAACAGCAAACCAGGCACTGCGTAAATTGAAATGGTTGCGCACGTCTACCATGCGCAGCACAGACGAGTCTTTTCCGTAAAACTCGGTCTTGGCAGAGGGAAACCAGGCCAGTGTTTTTCCCGTGCTGTCTTTGGGCAGTTCAATGTGGTTTTTTTCAAGGAAGTCGCGCCATTGGCCTATAGGAATGTCCTTTTCCCAATGGCTTTGGGACATAACCAGACAAAACGTGTCCTGTACTCCAACCAAATAAGGTAGTGGCTTGCTCCACACGGTTTCAGCATTAACGGTGTGTCCACCGCAATTGGAGTGAAACGCTGCCGTAATCAACTCGATACTGTCGTCTACCAGCACTTGTCCTTGGGTTTCGTATGCGGCAAACAAAATGTCGTCATTATAACTGACCTTTCCGTACATCACCTGACAGTGAACCTTGTCGCATACGTGAAATCCTTCCTTCTGGTGCCGTTGCAGGTGGGCCAGGGCGTAGGTACGACTTATTACACTCTGTACCTTATAATACTCTTTGGTGTGGTAGGCGCCTGCCTCGGACTCAACTACGCCCGCAACGTATTTTTCCAGATCCACCTCATTGACATACACCAATTGATTATTGCGGGCATAGATAATAAGGTTGTCGTAATACGTTCTGGGCTTCAGTCCGGAAGGTTTGAGGTTGAACTCACAGTCCCAGCCGTTGATTTGAAACACCACTTTCCGCTCAAACAGGTAGTTCTGGCCCCTTAACGTGAGGCGAATCTGCGAATGGGATGCCCGCACTTCCAGCGATTCATCTTCGGCAATGAATAGGGTGTCGGTGTTGTGAATGACAAAGTATTCCCCTTTAGTGGGAGTGACTACGGCTCCAAGTGATTTAATTCCGGAATAGATCCCCACCTTCACCACGTCCGAAGCGTTGCTTCCGAGAGTAAAACAGGCAAAGAATATGACGATCAGCAGTCGCACGGTGCAAAAATAGACGGCTGCTTAACCATTTGGCCTTGTGCCTTCCAGAATTTTCAACATTGATTCGGCAGTTCGATCCGATGCTCCGGCTCCTCCAAGCAACTCTCTGAGGTCCTTGTAGTTGGCCTTCATGCGTTTCTGGACATCGGGTTGGAGAATCTTGCCCAATTCTATCTCGATGTTGTTGAGGTTAAAATTCCCCTGGATCAGCTCCTTAACGATTTCCTTGTTGGCAATAAGGTTGACCAGCGAGATGTATTCGAGGTCAACAAGGCGCTTCGCAATTTGATATGAAAGCCAGCCTCCTTCATAACACACCACCTGAGGCATGCCATAAAGTGCAGCCTCCAGAGTAGCTGTACCGCTGGTGACTAACCCCGCATAAGAGTACTTGAAAAGCTGAGCTGTCGCTCCAAAAATCACCTGAGGATTGCCGCTCGTACACATTTTCAGGTAGTAAGCCTCGCTGTGTGCATTTGTACCTGCAATGAGTACCTGATAATCTTTCAAACTCCGCGTGGCGTAATGCATCATGGGGAGCATTCGCGAAATTTCCTGCTTCCGACTGCCGGGAGCTAACGTGATGATTGGACGTTTGTCCAGACCATAATAATACCGAAACTCTTCCTCGTCGCGCGTGTAATTGCCAATGGTGTCGAGCAAGGGGTGCCCTACAAATTCTACGTCGTAGTCGTATTGTTTGTAGAAGTCCTTTTCGAAGGGCAGGATCACGTACATCCTGTCCACAAACTTTTTCAACTTGTGCGTGCGACCCTTTTTCCATGCCCATACCTGAGGAGAAATGTAGTAGAAAACCTTGATCCCCTGTTCGTGAGCCCATTCTCCGATCCGCATGTTGAATCCCGGATAATCGATGAGGATCAAAGCATCCGGACGGTGTGCGGCGATATCCTGTTTGGCGAATGCCATATTCCTGAGAATAGTACGCAAATTGGCCACTACTTCTACGAAACCCATGAATGCGAGCTCTTTGTAGTGTTTTACGATCTCGGCACCCTGAGTCTGCATCAGATCGCCACCCCAGGCGCGGATTTCAAGATCGTTTCTACGCTTTTTGAGCGCCTTGACCAAATTGGACCCGTGGAGGTCGCCGCTTGCTTCTCCAGCGATGATATAGAGTTTCATAGGCTACAAATGTACCTCACAAATGTATGAACCGCACAAGGAACTCATTTGCGGAATACCACCAATAACTTGTTAACACATATAACTTTTGTCGTTCAGTTACGTTGGGGTTTTTACAACTTTTATGCAACGAACAAGTTGTTGAGGTGTCATTGAATTATCGGACCACGGATTACAGGTCCGGACAATGATACCGGTAAATTGTGCTACATGAATTTTGTGAAACCAACCCTATTACTCGTGTTGATTGTGTTGTCGCTTGGACTACAGGCCCAGCGACTGACCTCATTTACGCATTCCCCGGAGCCTTTTTTGAAAGAGCTCAGTGACTTTATGAACGCTTCCAAACAGAAAGTGGGGAAGAAGTTTGTGGAGGACGAGTTCACACCGGTGTTCCTGAGCGCCAACTATAATCCCAACATGCAAAACCTGGTGTATGCCACATGTGACTTGCTGCTTGAGAAGAAAATGAAGGCCTATCCGGAGTTTGAAAGCTACCTGCGGGCGCTGATTGCATTTCCAAATACCGGTAAGGATGAAGCCTTTTTCACCAACTGGCATTCGATTATTCATCAGATTGCCGAGGATAAAAAAATGAAAAAGTACGCCTGGGACTTCCTGGAAAGTTCGGCCGGACTGTATGAGAACCGAAAGTTTTTTGAGAGTCAGGCGGTGGCATGGCATACTTCCAACGACGATTACCGATTTGAGTTTGACTCCCTGCCCAAAATTGTTTTTCCTCAATTGAACCTCATTGGCTATTCAAAAGGCGATAGTACGCGCATTATGAATACGTCGGGAACCTATTTTCCAACCCTGGAACGCTGGTATGGAAGCAGCGGACGAATCACCTGGCTGCGTGCCGAATTGGATCCTGAAAAGAACTACTGTGAGTTTGACGACTACTCCATACGTATTAAAGGGGCATCCTTTATTGTGGATTCGGTGAGGTTTTACCATGAATTGTTTGCTGAGCCGCTGCTCGGTCAGCTCACGGAAAAGGTGCTTGCCGACAAAACCGGCGACAAAGCCTCATACCCGAAGTTTGAGTCGTACAACAAGCGACTTCAAATTAAAAACGTATTCAAAAATGTAGATTACGACGGCGGATTTACCATGGCCGGAAACAAACTGGCCGGAACAGGTACGCTTGAAGAACCTGCAATTATCACCATTTATCGGGAAGATGCACCTTTCATGGTCGCACGCTCGCTGGATTTTGCCATTCGCCCTGACCGTATTTCTTCCGGACATGTGGGGATTTGCATTTTCCTGGATCAGGATTCGATTATCCATCCTGATCTGAACCTGAAATTTGACGGAAAAACCCGTGAAGTGGTGCTTCTGCGTGAGGATGAAGCGCGATCGCAAAGTCCGTACTACAATTCCTACCACGAAGTGGATATGTACTTCGAGGCGCTGTATTGGAATATCGATGATCCCCTTATTGAAATGGGATCGCTTACCGGAAGTACTCAACACTATGCTGCTTTTGAATCGAACGACTATTACAAGAAACTCCGTTACGATGCCCTCATGGGGTTGGGGATGGTTCATCCTCTGCCGCAAATCAGGACGTATGTGCAGCAAACTACCGACTCCTTCTACGCCGAAGACCTTGCCCGGTTTATGAGGACAGGTGTACGGCAGGTACACCCCATGCTGATTGACCTGGCCAATAAAGGGTATGTGAGCTACGACATCAATACCCAGTTTTGCACGGTACTTCCCAAATTGTACGATACCCTGGAGCGTAACGCCGGAAAGAAAGATTACGACGTGCTGCAATTCAACTCAGAAGTAGACCGCGGAAATAATGCCCAGTTGAACCTGCTCAACTACAACCTGTTGCTGAAAGGTGTGGGTAAGATTCAGTTGAGTGATTCACAGCAAGTAATGC
>JAGQVX010000190.1 GCA_020437755.1 Flavobacteriales bacterium | reverse complement strand
TTCGTCCCCGTCACCATAGTTACAGCAGCCTTTTTAGTTATCTCTCTCTTGGAACTTGACGAACTAAAGGAAAAGACTGGTCGAAGGGTTTTTTACTCTATTGCAATATTCGCGTGCATAGGGTTTGTTGCTAGACTTTTTGGACAGTACAATCTCGGATTCATGATCTCGAACTTAAGCAGTGCCGCTATTTGTATTGTTTATATAACCTATGCCTTAAGACGGTTTAAAATCCTGAAATCATACATGAAAACCTTCCTAATTGGAATTATATTTTTTGCAATTGGTGTTTCCATATTTGTGTTTAAAAACCTTGGTCTATTGCCTTACAACCATTTCACAAATTATTCCATGATCACTGGTTCAGCACTTGAAATGGTTTTGCTCGCTGTAGCGGTATATCAGAAAGTTAACGAACTGGAAATTTTGAGAAAATCTGAAATTAGACTGAAGGCGTCATTGCACAGGGAAATCGAAGTGGCTTGGGATGAGCATGCCAAAGCCAAGAAAAAGGCCGAAGAATTTGAGTTCACAGCAGTAATGAACAACTTCAACCCCCACTTTGCCTTTAACGCTTTGGGTTCCATTTCTTCATGTATAGCAAACCGCGACTACGTTACAGCAGAAAAGTATTTGGCTGAATTTGCCATAGTCATGAGGACCATGCTCATCAATTCAGAATTCTCGTATACCCCCTTGGTCCGAGAAATAAAGTTCTTGAGAAGCTATCTGGAACTGGAAAAATTAAGGTTGAAAAGTCGGCTTAACTATGTTATTTATATCGATCCACAAATTGATCAGGAAACAACCTTTGTACCCACCATCATTCTTCAGCCATTGCTTGAAAATGCCATTAAACATGGTATTTTTCACCGAGGCGAAAAAGGTGGAACCGTAACTCTTGAGTTTAGAAAAGTGGGTGGCATGCTCGAAATCAAAGTTATTGACGACGGCGTGGGACTTAACCGATCTAAAGAAATCAATAAGGACAGAAGCAGTGACCATAAATCCGTTGCTATGGATTTGATCACCAAACGATTGATTATGGATTTTGGTTCTGACCCCTACCCTATCGAAATCGAATCCACCGACGACGTTGGCACCACAGTCACCATTCGCATACCGTTCCCCGAAGCGGGTGACTATGACGAGTACCTCGACCTGATGGATTTTGACTAGGCACTGCAATCAACCCTCCTTTACTCTTTCTGAGCACGTGCACACCATAGTTGCCTATATTCGTGGTTTAAACACAAGTGCATTTTGAAAACGTTGTTTATCAACCGCCACGCTAAATCATCTTGGGACCATCCCGGAATGAGCGACTATGACCGCCCTTTGAACGGAAGGGGATTGTCAGACTGCAAGCGCATGTCGCTCCGGTTTGCTCAATCGGGACCACAAGTAGACGCCATCGTGACCAGTTCGGCCAAGAGAGCACTGACTACGGCGCAAGCTTTTGCCGCAGCGCTTCCCGGCGTGCCGGTTTTTCAAACGCGCGACATCTACCTGGCATCCGTCCGGGAACTGCTCAAGGTCATCAACGGGTTGGATGACACTTATCAATCGGTCATGATTTTTGGTCATAATCCCGGATTTAGCGATCTGGTAGACTACCTCAGTGGCTATGCTTGGGACATGCCCACGTGCGCGCGCGCTCAAATCACTTTCGACGTGAATTCATGGGCATACGTATCGCGCGATTCCGGCACACTCGTGGAGACCGATTACCCTAAAAAACACGCGGAATGAGCAAGAATTGGCGCATACTTCTCACGATCATTGGATTACTGTTATTGGTCCTGGCGGCCTGGTACTTCCGCACCCTGCTCATCTATCTGTTTACCGCGGCTATACTGTCTATTGTAGGCAGTCCGGTAGTTCGTTGGCTTAAAAAGGTGCCATTCGGCAAATGGCACATGCCCTCATGGATGGCCGCCGTCATTACCCTGGTCTTATTCCTAACCATTGGCATCGCTTTTTTGAGTCTGTTTGCACCCCTGATCGCCGCCGAAGCTGCAGCCTTAGGCAAGGTCGATTTTGGAAAGACCTGGACCCAGCTTGAAGGTCACCTGGAACGCTCCGAGGCCTGGTTGAGTCAGTTCAACCTGAGTGGCGACGAGCAACCTAACCGCGACTTTCTCATGTCCCGTTTCAAGGAGTTCATCAACCTGAATGAGCTTTCCGGACTGTTCAACAATATATTCGGTGTTCTGGGGAATATCTTCGTTGCTACCTTCTCGATACTCTTCATGACCTTTTTCTTCCTCAAAGATGGCTATCTGCTTAATCGCATCATTTTCACCATTACCCCCAACGACTATGTTGACGAGGTAAAAAACATTATGACCAGTGCCCGCCATCACCTCACCCGATACTTCGTTGGCGTGCTCGTCCAGGTCACTATTGTTACCTTGCTCATCACTCTGGGACTGACGGTACTGGGCATCAAAAACGCCTTTATCATAGGCTTCCTGGCAGGCATGATGAACCTGATCCCCTATGTGGGACCCATTATTGGAATGATTGTAGGCGTGATCATCGCGCTCACGACCAATTTGGATCTGGATGTTCAGACGGCCCTTCTACCCTTGCTCGGCAAGGTCGTGGGTGTATTCCTCCTCGTTCAGCTTATCGACAACTTCTTCACTCAGCCCGTAATCCTGGGAAACAGCGTCCAGGCCCACCCCCTGGAAATCTTTATCGTCATCTCCCTGGCTGCCACACTGGCCGGCGTAGCAGGCATGATCGTAGCCATTCCCGCCTACACCATGCTCCGCATTGTGGCCAAGGAATTCCTTTCACGCTCAAAGATTGTGCAGTCGTTGACGAAGGGGTTGTAGGGGGAGCGTACTCAGGATCAGGTTAAAAAGTTGGGGAGGAACTTTGCGCCATCGTTTTATTTCATAGAATACCGAGCAAGTCTCATCACTATCTATTCCTCCAAGCTACTGAACACTGGTTTGTATAAAACATAAAACCGCGGGCTTGTCCTCCTTTGAGAGCAGAAGAAATCAACCGTATTTACGGTATGACTTTGTTTGAATTCGCACCAAGCCAACACAAACAAATTGTCACATCAGAAATAACCTTTAAACGTCAATGGAACTGAGGTGCAAATCTTATCCAGCCCTCCATTCTTGACGAACATTTTTGCATTTGTGCTAAAGTTGAACAATCGATACAGGTGATAATCTCCAGCTTTGTCCACTGAAAACAGCAACTCATTGCGAGAAAAGAAAAACGGAGTTTCTTTACCCAGTTTGGTCGTTTTCACCTCTATGTATTTATCCGATCCGTTCAGGTTTCTCGATAGAATATCAAAACCAGCACCGTCACCTTCTTCTCTTGATATCCACCTAACTTGGTCTGCCAAATTTTCCTTTCCAGAAACGGTAAGTTGCCATTTTTCATACTCCAGAACGTGTTCTTCCCCGAGCATTCCCAAGATGCGGTTGCGCTGTTCTTTCTCCAGGTAATTCGTTTTGATCGGACTTCTATTATATGCCGCAGTCAGTTCTTCAACGACGTGAATTCCTGTAGGAGGTTCTACTATAAGCCTATTGAAATCCTTCTCGGTAAATGGCTGTTCAATTTCTCCTTCTGCAAAATGCTTGAATTGTTCCTCTATGGATTGGTTGCCGATCAAATAGTCTATCACTTTGTCTTCCAGTATTTTCTGATAGTTGAAGCGTGGCAGATATCCTTTGATATAAGGTTGCCCTAAATTGATGAGAACCGCACTAATGTTTTGGTGTTTAAATTCGATCGACCCGTCTGTCCGATTGTTCAATAACGGCAAAAGATTTCTTCTATGCTGAGCTTTAGTATAGGTCTGACCGGACAGTTCTTTGGCCAGCATCGTAAAATAATCCGCTACTGCCAACTCAACTTCTATGTTAGACCATGCCGACATTAAAAAATCTCATTTAATAGTAGTCGAAGACCATCTCGTACTTCTTCATAGGATGTGTCAATTCCTCCCGGTATTTGGTGTCCCAAACTGTTATTCCAGCCGGCCCTTACTCGTTTGTCAATGGTTTCATTGACCATCTGATCCACTCCGGTAAACTCAAGGCCTTTGAATTTCATTTTCTCATGGAATGCTGCCGTGATCTCTTTCCAATCAATTCCCGTTTCATGGCCTGACAGGTGCCAGATATCGTAAAAATCCCTTGGTGCAGTGTAGGAACGCTGAATTAGAGCTCTTAATTTCTCGGACAGAACTTCTTTTAGCGAATAGCATGGAACGGTTAACGGATCTGCGGATAGTTGATCCGAATAAGGGTGTTTCACTTCCCGGTCTTCTTTTGGGAATACCATTAATTCAAATAATGTAATCTCGATCTTAATACTGCTTGTCCATCTTTCCGGTGGCAGTGGTGTCTGATTCATGGAGTGATCCGCTCCCCAGAATTTCACGATTGCTTTGTACCCCATCATCTTATCCTTTGAATTCATAGGAGATATACCCTCAATATGAAGTGGGATCTCGGTACGTTCGGTGATCAAATCCGCGATTGATTGAAGTAATTTTTGATCCAGTACAAATTCCTTATTCGTTGAGGTAAAATCAAGATCTTCCGAAAAACGATAGCCTGGATAATAACATTTTCGCAAACAGGTTCCTCCCTTGAATACAAGTGATTCTCTGCATTCTGGAGTTGAGAATATAGCATCAATGAAATGACCCAATACCCAATCTTTATCTATGGTTGATTTGGGTACCTTCTGAGCTTCAGCCAGTTTTTCTATTTCCCTTTTCCTTATCATCAATATGACTTACTGCAAATAGCCCGTATTTCTTCTTCAGCTATATTAAGGCGGAGCTTCCATTTGCTATTGAATGCTCCTGTATCTTCTCCAAATGGATCAATGAGTACGTATCTTGGGTTAACCGCTTTTTCGGCAT